>JADGPV010000139.1 GCA_017882245.1 Bacteroidales bacterium
AAAAGGAGATAAATAAGAGCGGCATATTCTCCTATCCTGTCGTTGACAGGCTGCTTAAGAAGATCTCCACCGGAGAACTTGTTACAGAGGTGGAAAACATGGCACTGTCCGGAATAATATCTACACAGCTTATCTTTCACCAGTATATTTATAAGGATAATTTCAGACCATCAATTGAGCCCCTTGACAATTGCCGGATTATCCGGGAACAAAATTCCGCTTATCTCTGATAATAATATAATTCGATCATGAATAATATTGCAAAAAAACCTTTCAGTAAAGACATCCTGATTATTAATGATATAGAAGCAGAATGCAACAGGATTGTTACAGGAATCAAAGAGAATACAATACAACGTTTGAACAGACACGGAGGAGTAATAGGTATTTCCGGAGGTATTGATTCTGCAGTCTCAATGGTACTTGCAGCCAAAGCCCTGGGCTCTGAAAATGTTCTTGGGATAATGCTTCCTGAAAAGGATTCGAGCCGCGACAGCGCCATTTTTGCCCAAAATCTTGCCGATAAATTTGGAGTAAGGGCAATTACCGAGGATATTACAGGGGCACTTGAAGGTTTTGGATGCTACCGGCGCCGTGATGAGGCTGTAAAGAGAGTCTTGCCACAGTACGATCCATCAATGCACAAGAGGAAGATCGTTATTAAAAGTGCCAGCCTCTTTACAAATCTTCCGCCCCTGTTTGCAGTGTCAATAGTCGATGGCGACGGGAATGAGCAATCGCAGAGAATGCCTTCTGCTGAATTCAGGCAGATCGAGGCCGCTTCAAATTTCAAGCAGCGATGCCGCATGTCAATGCTTTATTATCACGCTGAACTCCTTCACTATGCAGTTATCGGAACACCCAACAAACATGAGGTCGAACAGGGATTTTTTGTTAAATGGGGCGACGGGGGAGCAGATATCATGCCAATTGCCCACCTGTACAAATCTCAGGTTTACCAGCTGGCCAGATACCTTGAAGTGCCTCAGGAAATCATTGACCGCACCCCGACGACCGACACCTATTCCGCAGAACAAACCCAGGAGGAGTTTTTCTACCAGATGCCCTTTCATCAGATGGACCTGTTCTGGTTCGCATTTAAAAATGATTACAGCCCTGAAGAGGTTGGGAAGGTGATGGCGAGAACAACCGACGAGGTTAAAAAAGTTTTTGCAGGTTTTGAGCGGAAGATTAAAACCACCGAATATCTCCGGATGGCACCAATAAATATTTAATCATTTGTTCAGAAGATGATTTCGATACCCCAGAGAGTCCTTGGCGAGGCCCTTATATTTTCCTTCCGTAGATTTCCTTTAAAAACGGCTGTAATCTGCAAGTCAAGGGAATACACATATTCAAGCCTTTATGAACAGGCGCTTAAGGTCGCCAGCCACCTGGTTAATTCAGGGTTAAGAAAGGGTGACCGGGTAGCAGTCTATATGAATAATTCATGGGAATGCATTGTCTCGGTTTATGGTATTACATTATCAGGAGCGACTTTCCTGGTAATCAATCCCCAGACAAAAGCTGATAAGCTGAAGTACATTCTGAATGATAGCGGTTCAAAAATTCTTATATCAGAAAGCATACTTGCGAATGAACTGAACCAGGCCTTGACCGGAGCAGTTTCTCTTAATGAGGTCATAATAACAGGAGACTCCGGCAAATTGGCCGGATTGGCTGACATTAGTTTGAAAAACTTTGAGGATATTACTACAGGTCCAGGAGTTCCTGCCCTCCTGCCCACGGTAATCGCAAACGACCTTGCCGCATTGATATATACTTCAGGAAGCACAGGATTTCCTAAAGGTGTGATGATGACACATCAGTCAATGGTCTTTGCATCCTGGAGTCTGATTGAATATCTCAGATTGTCAGAAGAAGACCGTATCATCCTGCTCCTGCCTCTGGCTTTTGATTATGGACTATATCAGCTCCTGATGGCTATCACTATCGGAGGATCCCTTATAGCAGAACAGTCATTTACTTTCCAGGCTTCAGTGTACAAGCAGATGGAGCAGTTCAGGCCTACTGTCTTCCCTGGCGTCCCTACGATCTATGCAATGATGATAGCAACTAATAAAAAATCAGGACTATCGTTCGATTTCATTAAAAAAGTAACAAATACGGCTGCTGCACTTCCCTCAGAATTCATTCCTGATCTGAAAAAAATATTCCCTGCGGCACTGATTTTTAAAATGTACGGACTCACTGAATGCAAGAGAGTCTGTTACCTTGAACCTGAACTGGTTGATGTTAAGCCAGGGTCGGTTGGCAAAGCCATTCCGGGTACGGAAGTATTTTTATTATCTCCCGATGGCAAGCCTGTTCCTCCCGGTGAAAAAGGTATTTTACATATCCGCGGCCCGCATGTAATGCTTGGCTATTGGAATAAGGAAGAGCTTAGCAGGGAAATGCTTCGTCAGGGTAATCTTCCGGGTGAAAGAATCCTCTGTTCAAATGACTGGTTTAAAATGGATGATGAAGGATTCCTCTATTTTCTTGGCAGGAATGATGACATCATAAAGACCAGGGGGGAGAAGGTCAGCCCACTGGAAATTGAAAATGTCCTTTATAAAATTGCCGGAATTAAAGAGGCCGCAGTGATCGGGGTCCCGGATGAAATAATGGGTGAGGCAATCATAACCTTTCTCACAACCCACGATCAGTCTCGGAAAAGTGAAAAGGAGATAATAAGAGAATGTATGGCAAATCTTGAGTTGTTCATGGTCCCCCAGAGAGTTGTCTTCCTGAGTGAGATGCCTAAAAGTTCAAATAGCAAAATCGATAAAAAAGAGCTGAAAAAAATGTATCCCGGGAATGAATAAATCAGAACTGTTCGATAAGATCATCCTTGATCTGAAAGATAAATTACGCTTCCTTGAAGATAAGCCCGAGGAGACACCGGAGACAACACTGAAAGCCCTGTGGCTTACCGCCTCAGGTCTTGCTGTATCGGCCGAGGGGTCTCTCGGTCACTCGATTCCTGACCTGAGTGAAGAGCAGATAAAAAGTTTATATGATCTAATCGATCTGCGGATTAGCAATACTCCGCTTGCTCATATAACAAATCGCCAGAGGTTCATGGGTATCGACATGCTTGCCGACAGAAGGGCGTTGATACCGCGCAAGGAGACAGAAATTCTTGGTAAAAAAGCTCTCGAGATCGCTGAAATTATCACAAAATCAAAGGGAAAAATAAAGGTTATTGATGTATGCTGCGGCTCCGGAAATCTTGGCCTGGCCATTGCCACATATAACAAGAAGTGTGAGCTATATGCAACAGATCTCTCACAGGAGGCGGTTGAGCTTGCCCTTGATAACATAAATTTCCTGAATCTGAATGAACGGATCCGGGTCAGGCAGGGCGATCTTCTGAGTGCATTTGAGAATGATGATTTCTACGGCAAGATTGATCTGATGGTATGCAACCCGCCTTATATTCTCAGCTCAAAAGTGGAGAAAATGGATGCTGAAATAAGCTCAAACGAACCTGTCCTGGCATTTGACGGTGGCATGCTTGGCATAAAAATAATCCAGAAACTTATATCCGAAGCGCCTAAATTCCTGACGCCTGAAGGATGGGTGGTATTTGAGGTTGGGTTGGGTCAGGGAGAATTCGTAATAAAGCTTTGCGAGCGATCAAAATCATATCAGGATATTCAACCGGTTGCTGACAGTGCCGGAAACATCAGGGTCATTTCAGCTCAAAAATCAAGCTGAATCAACCTTCTGATTCTCAAGGCTTTTTATCCCTCCCAAACTTAAAGATCTCTACTCCCAGTGTAACCTGGTGATTTCCAAATGTGTTTATGGGAAGATTGCTGGTATTACTGCTCATGTTATATGAATAGTTAAGCAGTATTCCCTTACAGATCTCACCTCCCAGCCCCACGCCGAATATTCTGTTGCTCCTGACAAGCGCCGTTACATAGAACCGTTCAGTCCAGGTAAGTGCAGCAGAAACATCAACCAGTGCAGGCACATGCTCGCCTCCCCTCAAGATAACTGTAGGCTTGAGTGTCCAGTTATTATCGAGCCTCGCCAGATAGGAACCATGCAAAAGATAGTTTTTGAATGGCTTGTATGTCATATCTGAATTTTGGTAATGCACTGTACCGAACATCAGGTTTGAAAAGAGAACCCCTGCTTCAACCTGTTTATACCTGTAAAGTATACTGAAGTCGGATACAAATTTCAGCTTTGACTCCTGTTGACCATACAGGAGGACCAGATCCTGGACATATGTGGGATTGTTATAGTACTTGCTGAGGTCAATTGCGTTGCGGTAAAAACCCATTGATAATCCGAAATTCAGTATATGCGCATCCTGTATCTTTACTTCATATGTGTATGTCCCCATTAAAAACATCTGCTGGAAGATATCTGTTTTGTCGTAAACAAATTTTCCCCCCAGGCCCACGCGGTCTTTGAACCTGTCGCTGTAGCTCAGCTGGTAGGTCCTGGGACCTCCATCAATTCCGGTCCAGTCTGCACGGTAATCCATAAAGATTGTGCCTTTATTATGCAGACCCGCATAGGCAGGAGAAAGACTGTACGGATTGACGTAATAGGCATCCATGAACGGGAACTGCTGCCCGAAAACAAGAGCAGGCATTAGTAACAAATATATTATGATAATCTTTTTCATCTCTTGAAGTTCTAATGTACCAGGCTGATTATCTTACTATGTTTACGACCCCTTTTATAAATCCTTTCTTTTCGGATTTGATAATATAATAGTATGATGCAGATGGAAGAGGATTACCATTCCACGTTCCATCCCAATCATTTTTATAACTCCCGGACTCATATACTTTCTGTCCATACCTGTTATAAACTGACACTTTGATATTGCCGTATTCCTCAAGGTCAGGAATATACCAGTAATCGTTCATCCCGTCTCCATTTGGAGTGAAGAGTGAACTGATATTGTCAAATGTCGGCAGGATATCTATTGTCTGCGACATACTGTTTGCAGGATTATGGTTATGATCTCCTTCCTGGACGGCTGTTATCGTAAGCTTCCCATCCTTATTCACCGTAAGCACATTCCCGTTCAGAGATCCCTTTCCCGGATCGGATAATGTGAAGCCAACAGGAAGGCCGCTTGATGATGATGCCTCAAGGTCAACCTGCTGAGTCATCCTCAATGATGCGGTTATAGTATTAAAAGTGATAACCTGGTCTGCCTTGTCAACGGTAAAGGTTCCATTCTGATATATAAAGCTGTAATCATTATCCGACCCTCCTGATACAATAATGGAATAATCTCCCGCATCAGTATTTTGATCAACAATTGACTCTACATCCGGAAGCACATCCAGAACACTTTGATCCTGACCGGACAAAAAGCCTGAATAGCTAACTGTAAGATCAGGGTTTACTCCTCCATATACCTTTGACTTATTATCTGCTGTTACGGTTAACTCTGCCTTTTGAATTTCCAGACTCCCATTCTCCAGCTTTAGATCATAGAGTTCATCTGAACCTCCGGAGAGTGTAATTCCATATACTCCGGGATTACTTGCCGGTAAGGCAGTTGTTGAGACTGATGGAGGAACATCCAGTACTGATGGAGTGTCTCCGTTTACAAATCCCTTATAGGTTATTGTCAGCAGAGGATTGTCTGAACCATATATTTTAGTCTTGTTATCTGCCTTTGCCGTTAAAACGTATTTAGCTACACTCAGGTTGCCATTGACGAATACAATGTTGTAATTCGGAACAGATCCGCCGGATATTGTTATCACATACTGTCCCGGAAGAGAGGAAAGCGCTGCTCCGGGGCTGTCTATCGTGAATGCCGGAAGAGCGTCGCCTGCTACAAGGCCCGAAGATGTATATTCATTCCCGGTAAAGGTCAATAGGGTTTTATACGGCTTATAAGTATCATTTGCAGTTACCGTAAGTGTCTTAAGCAAAATGCTGGCTGTCAATGATGGCTGTGTTAATGTATAGTTGCCAGCATCCGTTCCCCCTATGGTGAAGCCGGAGGTTGTGACCACCTTGCCGTTCCCGGCATTCTTATCTGAAAAGGTTCCGCTGGCTCCGGAGAAAATTACGGAAACATTATCTGAACCAAAAACAACAGTAAGGGTTGCGCCGCTTGTATTCAGTACCGCGGCCGTAGTTCCATCGTAGGTCTTATTGGCAGCAAGAACACCCGAAATTGTGAGTGGCGACTCAGTAATATTCGCCGTGGCAGCAGGCTGCGTTAAAGTATAATTTCCCGCATCACTACCCCCCAGGGTTATGCCCGACACGCTAACCGCCTTGCCGGTTCCCTTATTTTTGTTGGCAAAGGTTCCTCCAGCACTGGTAAAAACAGGGGTAACAACATCCCCTGCAAATACTCCTGCAAGGCTTGCACCTGATCCATTGACCGTGGCTGCTACTGTTCCGTTATAAACTTTGTTGTTTGCCACAACTCCTGATATTGTAAGCGGAGCCGACGTGATATTGGCCGCCGGGGAAGGCTGAACCAGAGAGTAGTTTGCCGCATCTGCTCCTCCGAGGACGAAGCCTGTAGTTGTAACAGACTTAGCCGTTCCTGCATTCTTATTTGCAAAAGTTCCGGATGCGCCTGTTGTGACAAGTGTCACTACATCGCTCCCTATCACTCCGGACAGCAGAGCGGCTGAAGTATTCAAAACGGCAGTTGTTGTTGCATTATACGCTCTGCTGCCGGCTGTTACGCCTGAGACACTCAGAGTGGCAGCGGTTATATTAGCTGTTGCAACCGGCTGGGTGAGGATATAATTTCCGGAATCAGTTCCGGAAATTGTAAGTCCCGAAATGGTCACTGTTTTGCCAGTGCCTGCATTCTTGTTATTAAAAATACCCGTGCCACCTGTCAGAACAAGAGTTACCGCATCACCGCTGACAACTCCCGCAAGCGCAGCGCTCACGGTATTAAGAGTGGCGGCCGTGTTGCCATTATAGACTTTGTTATTCGCTGTCACCCCGGTAACTGTGAGAGTTGCTGTGGTAATATTTGCGGTGGTTACTGGCTGAGTCAGCGAATACTTACCTGCATCTGCACCGCTCAGGGTGAAGCCCGTAGTTGTCACAGTCTTGGATGTTCCGGTATTTTTATTGCTGAATGTACCTGCAGCTCCTGTCTTAACAAGGGTCACCACATCCCCTGCTACCACGCCTGAAAGCACGGCGCTGCCTGTATTAAGGGTTGCTGCTGTGGTTCCGTTATAAACTTTGTTATTTGCTGTAACCCCGGTTATTGTCAGGGTGATTCCGACTATATCAGCTGTTGTTACAGGCTGCGTAAGGGTGTAATTTCCAACATCTGCTCCTGTAATGCTAAAACCTGAAGTATAGACTATTTTAGACGCTCCGGAGAGTGCATTTTCAAATGTACCGACAGCGCCGGCCGTTACCAGAGTAACTGCGTCAGCGGATTTGACACCTGCAAGAACAGCACTTCCCATATTAATTATCGCTGAAGTATTTCCGTCATAAACTTTATTGTTTGCAGTAACACCTGTAATAGT
>JADGPV010000140.1 GCA_017882245.1 Bacteroidales bacterium
ATCCACAATGGTGAACGGCACATGAAGCATGCGTGCAATGGTCCGTGCAAGGAGGGTTTTGCCGGTACCTGTCTCGCCGACAAGTAATATATTCGACTTTTCAATCTCGACATCATCACCGTCAGGTCTCTGCATCAACCTCTTATAGTGATTGTATACAGCTACTGCGAGTGTTTTTTTTGCCCGTTCCTGACCTATGACGTACTGGTCAAGGAATTCCTTTATCTCTTCCGGCTTACGGAGCTTGATGCTGTCGAGGCTAAAGTTTGATTTATTGCCGAGCTCCTCAACCATAATGTTGTGGGCCTGCTCGATGCAATGGTCACAGATGTGGCCTTCAAGACCTGCTATAAGCAGGTTTGCCTCTTTCTTCGTCCGTCCGCAGAATGAGCACTTATCCATCTGTGCGGCTAGTCTTTTTTGCTCTTATAAGGACTTCGTCGATCATTCCGTATTCCTTAGCTTCAGCGGCAGTCATCCAGTAATCGCGGTCGGAATCCTTCTCCACCTTTTCAACAGGAACACCGGTATGCAGTGAGAGTATCTCGTAAAGCTCTTTCTTAAGCTTGATTATTTCCTTGACAACAATTTCTATATCAGCAGCCGGGCCTTCTGCACCTCCCATAGGCTGATGTATCATTATGCGGGAATGCTTCAGCGCAGATCTTTTGCCTTTGGTACCTGCAGTGAGCAGGACAGCACCCATCGAAGCAGCCATACCTGTGCATATGGTAGCCACATCGGCAGATATATACTGCATTGTGTCATAGATGCCAAGTCCTGCACTGACTGAACCACCGGGAGAGTTCAGGTAGATCTGAATATCTTTTCCGGGATCTGACGAATCAAGATAAAGAAGCTGTGCCTGAATAATATTGGCTACATAGTCATCTATGGGCAGGCCCAGGAATATTATCCGGTCCATCATCAGGCGCGAAAAGACATCCATTGAGGCTACATTGAGTTGACGCTCCTCAATGATCGTCGGTGAGATATAGCTGTCACTTGCTGAAATGTAACGCTGCATTGTCAAGCTACTGATGCCAAAACGATCAGCAGCATATTTTCCGAAATCTTTGATATCTGACATGGCTAATTGCTTTGATTGGATGTCAAAGATACAAAATTCTAAATATTCAGGTGTTACTTTTTCTCAAAGAGCTTGTTGAACTCTTCTATAGAGACTGTTTTATCATCTACTTTCAGAGCTTCGATAATGATGTTCAGCACCCTGGTGTCAAGCACTTTTTCAGCGATGCGGTGAGAATCATCCTCCTTTTTAAGCATATCCTGCGCAAAAGAGGTTACCTGCTCATCGGTAGCATAATAAAGGCCGTATTGTGTAAACTGAGCTTTTGTGAAGGCTTTTGCTTCAGCCAGGATCTCTTCATCGGTAATCTTGACGTCATTCTCCCTGGCTATCTTGTTTTTTATTAGTTGCCAGCGCAGATCATCTCGGAAATGGTCATATTCCTTCTCAATCTCCTCTGAAGTGGTTTTTTCGTTCGCTTTTAACAGCCATCTTTTAAGGAACTCGTCAGGCAGGTCGAACGGTGTCTTCTTAAGAACTGTATCACGCGCATCCGTCCTGAGTTTATAGTCGGTCTCACGGCCGAAATACTCTTTGATTTCATCTACCACTTTTGCTTCGAATTCTTCAGGTGAGTTTACTGCATTCTCGCCGTAGACTTTATCCCACAGAGCCTTGTCATTATCTGCAGGGACAAACCTTGACACCTCTCTGACGGTGATCATATAAATACCGCTGAAATCCTTGACCTCGTCCTTCTGTTTATGTAACAGTCCGGCTATCTCATAGTCGTTCGGGAAAGCTTTACGGATGTCAAATGTTACGGTATCGCCTGCCTTTTTGCCGATGAATTCCTTTTTTATATTTTCGTCCTTGACTATATCAACTGACAGTGTAGCGTCTTCGTTTGTAATCGTACCGTCTTCTGAAGCTATTGTACCTTTCAGCAGGTCCTTTTCTTCCGATTTTTCCGCAACAATGAACTGTCCGTGTCTGCGTGTGTAGTTGTCAACGTAGTCGGCTATCATTTTTGCATCAGGTTCTATCTGGTAGCGTGTAAGCTTCTGCTTTTTCGAGAGGGCAAGTTCGAATTCAGGGGCAAGACCAAGCTCGAAGGTGAAATTAAACTCATCAGATTTCGCGGGATCGAAAGAGTGTTCATCATTTTTAGGCATCGGGTCGCCGAGGATGTCTATCTTTTCGTTCTTGATGAAATCCGAAAGACTTTCGGAGACAATCTTGTTTATCTCATCGATGAGGACAGAAGCGCCATAGAGCTTTTTTATCATCTGGGAGGGAACATGGCCGGGCCGGAAGCCCTTTATATTTGCGCTCCTTTTATATTCTTTAAGCTTATTTTCAACTTTCTCTTCGTAGTCGGCTTTTACGATATTGATCCTGACGTTTGCATTCAGTACGTCAATGTTTTCTCTGGTAATATTCATTGATATTATATTTAGTGCGGATGAAGGGACTCGAACCCCCACGCCCTGAGGCACAAGATCCTAAGTCTTGCTCGGCTACCAATTACGACACATCCGCAAAATCCGGCGCAAAATTAGCAAATAATATGAAGTTACAAAAGAAGATTTGTAAATTACATCCTGAGTTCGAAGTTCTTACCGAGGTAAAGGTTTCTTGACTCCTCATCTTCAGCCAGCTGGGTTGAGGTGCCCTGTTTGAGTATCCTGCCCTCGAAGAGAAGATAGGCACGGTCAGTGATTGATAAGGTCTCGTGCACGTTATGATCGGTGATGAGGATACCTATATTCTTGTCTTTCAGGTGTGACACGATTGACTGTATATCTTCCACAGCGATAGGGTCAACACCGGCAAAGGGTTCGTCAAGGAGGATGAAATTAGGTTTAAGGGAAAGTGCGCGGGCTATTTCCGTACGGCGGCGTTCACCTCCGGATAGCTGTGTGCCCAGGCTCTTGCGTATGCGGGTGAGACCGAACTCCGCAAGAAGTAATTCGAGGCGCTCCTGGCGCTCCTCTTTGCTCATATCAGAGAGTTCCATTACAGCCTTGAGGTTATCTTCCACGCTCAGTTTCCTGAATACCGAAGCCTCCTGTGCCAGATACCCGATGCCCATGCGCGAGCGACGATACATTGGTAAGCCGGTGATATCGGTATCATCAAGGAATATCTGTCCCTGGTTCGGTCTAATAAGACCCACAATCATATAGAACGTGGTAGTTTTACCTGCACCGTTGGGGCCAAGCAATCCGACAATTTCCCCCTGTTCGACCTCAACAGAGACCTCATTCACGACAGTCCGCGTCTTATATTTCTTGATAAGGTCTTTGGTATACAGTTTCATGCTTTTATTTTTTTCCGGCAGTATCAGCCTCGGCATCGGCGGCCGCGTCATCCAGCTCACGCTTTTTAACCACCCTTGCTGCAATAAAGATACTCACTTCATATAACAAGATCAACGGTATCGACACAAGGGTCTGGCTGAAGACGTCAGGAGGGGTTATGATTGCTGCGATGATAAGAACGACTACTATTGCATGCCTCCGGTACTTACGCATGAATTCAGGAGTTATAACACCGATCCTGGCAAGGAAGAAGACGACAATAGGAAGTTCAAAGGTGACACCGGCAGAGAGTGCCACAGAAGTGACAGAACCTATATATGAGGTTATGTTTATCTGGTTGTGCACAATTTCACTGACACGGTAAGTTGCCAGGAAGTTGATTGAGAGAGGCGAAATAATATAATAGCCAAACAGGATTCCTGTAAGGAATAACAATGAAGCTGCGGTGACAGCTCCGCGGGCATATTTACGTTCCTTTTCATATAAGGCCGGCCGGAAAAAAGACCAGAACTCCCAGAAGATATAAGGAAATGCTAAGACGACGCCTGCTATCAAAGAAATATTAATATGCGTGGTGAACTGACCTGACATTTTTATACTTATCAGATCAAGGGGCTCCTGGTTTATGCAAAGTGCCGGTGTATTGACAACATCAGCCAGGCGGCAGAGCAGCCTGTTGGTAATGAAATCAGGGCTTTTGGGAGCGAGAATGATATGGTTGAAAATAAAGTCTTTGAGAATAAAAGCAACGACAGCGCCCACTGCAACGGCAACAATAGATCTGATGATATGCCATCTCAACTCTTCAAGATGCTGAAGAAAAGTCATCTCACCCTCCTTGTTACCTTTTTTACTCTTACCGACAGCCATCAGTCATGCCGCATTTTAAAGCGTGTAAAGATGCTAAATCTTACGCTTTCAAACAATACCCGATACTTAATGTCATCGGGATAATAAAAATTTCATTTGATAAAAAGATTTGATTTTTGTTATAAATAATATTAAATTTGATAGAAGGGTCAAGAAATTTTATTGGGATTTTGTATCTTGTTATTTATATAATGTGTTTTAAGTAAGGGGAAGCAGGGAATTGATATGGTTAATGATAGGTCCATACATGATTATCTGAAACGTTACTTTGGTTTCGATACTTTCAAGGGCAATCAGGAGGAGATAATAAAGAGCGTTGTCAGTGGTTACGATACTTTTGTCCTTATGCCGACAGGAGGAGGTAAGTCGCTCTGTTATCAGCTGCCTGCTGTTATGATGGAAGGCACTGCGATAGTTATTTCTCCTCTTATCGCCTTAATGAAGAACCAGGTTGATGCGATGCGCAATTTCAACACCACTGATGATGTTGCGCATTTCCTTAACTCTTCGCTTACGAAGACTGCTATCGCGAAAGTAAAACAAGATGTACTTCAGGGTAATGCCAAGCTCCTGTATGTGGCGCCGGAGTCTCTGACCAAGGAAGAGAACATTGATTTTCTGAGGAATATAAAGATCTCATTCTATGCTGTTGATGAAGCTCACTGTATCTCTGAGTGGGGGCACGACTTCAGGCCCGAGTACCGCAGGATACGTCCTATAATAGATACAATAATCCGGGCACCCATCATTGCTCTCACTGCAACAGCCACTCCAAAGGTGCAGCATGACATTCTGAAGAACCTCGGCATCAGTGATGCCATGGTTTTCAAATCTTCATTTAACAGGCCTAACCTCTACTATGAGGTGAAGGCCAAGCAGGATGCCGCAAGGGAGATCATCAAATACATAAAAAATAATCCAGGCAAATCAGGAATAATTTACTGTCTGAGCCGTAAGAAGGTAGAAGAACTGGCTGAGACGCTAAAGGTGAATGACATTAAGGCACTGGCATATCATGCCGGGATGGATTCGGCGACACGTACTACAAACCAGGACAAGTTCCTGATGGAGGATGCGGATGTGATCGTGGCCACAATTGCTTTTGGAATGGGCATTGATAAACCGGATGTGAGGTATGTCATACACTATGACATGCCCAAGAGTCTTGAGGGTTATTACCAGGAGACAGGCCGTGCAGGCCGTGACGGTGGTGAAGGGCGATGCATAGCATATTACAGCTATGATGACATTGTCAAGCTTGAGAAGTTCATGCAGGGCAAGCCCATTGCCGAGCAGGAGATAGGCAAGCAGCTGCTGCTCGAGACAGTATCATATGCCGAATCGTCCACATGCCGTCGCAGGATTTTGCTGCACTATTTCGGGGAGGAGTATACTCAGGATAACTGTGAGGCTTGTGACAACTGTCTGCATCCCAAGACTCAGTTTGAGGGATCTGAATATGTCGTCAACGTGCTTGAGACTGTGCTTGCGGTGAAAGAAAAGCATAAAGCTGATCACATTGCTAAAATACTTGCCGGGACACTTAATTCGGCGATCAAGTCGTACAAGCATAACAAGCTTGAGACCTTTGGCATAGATGAAGAGAAGGATGAGCGTTTCTGGAACATGGTCATAAGGCAGGCGCTGATCAACAAGTTATTGAACAAGGATATAGAAAACTATGGTCTTCTGGGGCTGACGCCGAAGGGGCATCAGTTCCTTGAGAAACCGGAGAGTTTCCTGCTGAATGAAGACCATGACTATACCGAGTCAGAGGACGAGGAGGCTTCTTTCGGTGCACGCACGGCGGCAGCAGATGAGGAGCTGCTGAGCATACTGAAGGATCTGAGGAAAAAGATATCAAAGCAGGCGGGCCAGCCCCCATACAATATCTTTCAGGATCCTTCTCTCGAGGAGATGGCGATACATTATCCGGTAACGCTGGAGGAGCTGCAGAACATAACAGGCATCGGAGCCGGAAAGGCACAGCGCTACGGCAAGGAGGTGGTGGAGGTGATACAGAACTATGTGGCCGAGAAGGAGATCATCAGGCCGCAGGACATGGTGGTGAAGTCGGTGGTGAACAAGTCGGGACTGAAGGTCTACATCATACAGAGCATTGACCGCAAGATGCCGTTTGAGGATATTGCGGATGCAAAGGGGATAGAGTATGATGATCTGCTCTCGGAGATAGAGGCTATAGTTGGATCAGGGACGAAGCTTAATATAGAGTATTATATTAATACGGTCATTGATGAAGACCGTCAGCAGGATATTTATTCATATTTCATGGAAGAGGCTGAGACGGGATCGCTGGAAGAGGCTATCAGGGAGCTGGCGGGTGAGTTCGAGGAGGAGGAGATAAGGCTAGTGCGTATCAAGGTGCTGGCGGAGGGGAATTGATGAACAAACGAACATTTGAACAATAGAATAAACGAATTTAGAAACAGGAATTCATAATGCTGAAAAAAGGTTGTTGCGCATAGCGCATAAGGTATTGTAGAACTGCAGATTAACATATTTTGTGTACCCCGTAGGGGTTCAGGTATTGTAGAACCGTCGTGATGACGGGAACAGTGAAAGCATTGCCACGGTAATGAAATAGAAGGGGTAGATCAGTTCAGACAGCAAAAACAGAGGGAGGGGTGGTGGCTCCTCTCTTTTTTTGAGGTTATAATAAGTGATGAGGTAGTCGGGCACAAGCCGGATTGCGTACATAAGTGCAAGGAGGGGGAGGTGCTTTGCTGATATAACGGATGCCAGGGCGGCGGCGGTGACGGCGGCGTTGCACGCCGCCGTGGCTGCGGCGAGGGTGAGGGTAGCTCCGTCTCTGTATAAATAAGCTTTTGATGCCCAGCGGGCACGCTGGCGGAACAGCGCCGCCACCGTGACCGCACCCGCGGTCACCACCGCCGCC
>JADGPV010000024.1 GCA_017882245.1 Bacteroidales bacterium
AAATTCGGCATTTCCAGGCCTTCAGTGGCACTGATAGGGGCGTCTGAGAAAGTGAGCCGCCACTTCCCGAACACACTTGACTATTCGGTGATGTGCAAGATGGCTGAGAGGGGTCAGATCTCATCATGTGTGATGGACGGCCCGGTTGACCTCTTCCTCGCCTGTGACCCGGCCAGCGTGAAGATAAAAGGCGTGGATACACCTCTCGCGGGTAATGCCGATATATTGCTTTTCCCGTCACTTGAATCATGTAATCCTTTCTACAAAGGGCTGATGCTTTTCGGCAGGGGTGAGCTTGCCGGGATGATCTGCGGTACCTCCAAACCGGTAGTGCTGATGTCAAGAAGTGAAAGCGAATTGTCAAAATATTACTGTGTGGCACTTGCATGCCTTATGGCAGCTAAGAAAGATGTAAACTGATGGAAAAGAAACTCATACTGGCTGTAAATCCGGGTTCGACAAGTACCAAACTTGCATTGTATAATGGAGATCAGCAGCTCTTTGAGACGACGCTGAGACACAGTACAGAAGAACTTGCAGGCTTCAGGAGGATCGTAGATCAGCTGTCGTTCAGGCATGATATAATTCTGAAAGCGCTTAAGGAGGAAAAAACAGACTTGAGCGGAATTGTAGCTATTGTTGGCAGGGGTGGATTAGTAAATCCCATTGAGTCAGGTATATATGAGGTCAACGACCTGATGAGGAAACATTTATCGGAGGCAGTCAACGGTGAGCATGCAAGTAACCTTGGAGCCCTTATTGCCAGCGAGATCGCGAAAGACCTACCGGGGGTGAAGGCATATATAGTCGATCCTGTGGTTGTGGATGAGCTGGAACCGGTGGCCCGTTTGTCAGGCCACCCCCTGATAAAGAGAGTTTCGATATTCCATGCTCTTAACCAGAAGGCTGTTGCACGCATATATGCTGCCTCTGTCGGAAAGGAGTATGAAAAGCTCAGTCTGGTAGTTGCTCATATGGGGGGAGGCATAAGCGTCGGTGCGCACCTGAAAGGAAGAGTAATTGATGTCAATAACGCTCTGAATGGTGACGGACCCTACTCACCGGAACGCAGCGGCGGACTGCCGACCCTGCAGCTTGCCGAGATCTGCTTTAGCGGCAGGTATTCACTTGATGAAGTAAAGTCGATGATTGCAGGTAAAGGAGGTATTGTAGCCTATCTGGGGACAAATGATTTCATGGAGGCGTGCAAAAGGGCCGATGCCGGAGACAAATTTGCCGAGCTTGTTGTACTTGGGTGTAGCTATCAGATTATAAAAGAGATAGGAGCAATGGCAGCAGTCCTTGGAGGAGAAGTGGATGCTATCATTCTGACAGGTGGTCTGGCATTTGATAAAAGGCACGTAGAAAGGATTGTTTCAAAGGTGAAGCAGATTGCACCGATCTTTGTCTACCCGGGCGAGGATGAGCTGAAGGCGCTGGCTTTCAATGGCTTCCTGGCTATCACGGGACAGATTGCGGTGAAGGAATACAAGGGCTAACGGTCCGTGTTCCGCGTTCCGCGTGGCAGCCGTCAGTCCTCAGTCTTCAAATTCTAATCAGCAATTCACTACTGCCTATTGACTAAGGAACAGACACCGCTACCGGCAGTATTTTCCCGTTGAAATACTTATTCCCGTTGATTGCAAAATCAGCAATGTACGCAGCCATCTGAGCAGGCGAGACAGGGGCCGGCGATCCCGGGAAAGCATGACTGAACATCTCTGTCTGCACTGCGCCGGGACACAGGCAGTTGAATGAGATACCCCTGTCAGCATATTCTGCTGCAAGACATTCGGTAAGTATGGCCAGGGCGCCCTTGGTGGCACTGTAATATGACAGACCGGCGAACTTCAGACTGCCCTGAAAACCACCCATGCTTCCTATGTTTACAACATGAGAACCCCTGCTGAACAGAGGTAAAAGCTCAGTAATAAGGATTGCAGGGGCTGAGAAATTAACTGATATCAGCGACGCGATCTCCTTATCGCTGTGGTCAGTGAATGGCTTGTTGACGAGGTAACCTGCATTGTTTATGAGTATGTCGATCCTGCCAGGATCAGCGCTAAGGCTCTTTTTAAGCTCTCTGAGCAATGATCTTGGTCCGGCAATGTCAAGGGCAACTGCGGTGATGTTTTTGTCCGGGCAGCTGTCAGCAAGGCTCCTGAGGGCTGTTTCATTGCGTGCTATGGCGAATATTCTGTTCTGCGGCTCTTCAGCCATTTTCCTGGCTACCTCCCTGCCTATACCTGATGATGCCCCTGTGATTACTATATTCATCTCGTTATCAGTAAATTGGTGAAATGCTAAATGAAAATTCCGGGTATGCTACGGTAAATGTACTAATTTTGCTTTTATTTGTACCCTTCTAAAAAGATTGCCAAATATGAAGCGCCTGGTAATTATTTTAATTATTATATCTTTGGTTATCAGCTCTTTTGGACAGACAGTATCCAATCAAAAACCACCGCTGAGGGAGAGGATATTCTTTGGCGGCTACTTCGGACTGCAATTCGGTACAATTACAAACATAGATATATCCCCCACAGTCGGGGTCTGGGTATTGCCTCGTGTTGCCATCGCTGCAGGTCCGTCATTCCAGTATTACGCTGATCCGTATGATGAAACATTTATTTATGGAGGCATGACGTACCTTCAGTTGACTATTTTACAGGACCTGAATAATATCCTGCCAATCGGTCTCCATTTGGGAATATTTGGTCAGCTTGAATATGAAGGGCTCAGTCTTGAGAAATCATATATTACACAGATGCCTGACGAACATGGCAGGGTATATTCAAATGCAGTCCTTCTCGGACCAGGGATATCGCAGTCTATGGGTGGAAGAGCTTCAATAAACCTGAGTTTTCTCTGGGCTTTGAACCAGTCAAAATACATTCACTATGGGTCCCCGGAAATTAGAGTAAGCTTTAACTTTTAAATAAGATAAGTTAATATAATTAATTATAAAACAAATATTTATGAAAATTGAAAATAATAGGTTTGCCTCACTTGTATATACCCTGCACGAGGGTGATAAAAAGGGTAAAGTATTAGAGACTGTTGAAGAGGCGTCTCCGCTGACTTTTGTCTTCGGAACAGGCAGGTTGCTGCCGGGATTTGAGGCAAACCTGGCAGGACTGGAAGAGGGCTCAGCTTTTGATTTTCACCTGGCCGCTGCAGATGCTTACAGCGAGAAACGTGAGGAGATGGTTATCAGCCTGCCAAGAAATATTTTCGAAGATGAAGGAGTTTTGAGAAGTGAGATATGTTTTGTCGGTAACACTGTACCCATGATGGATTCTCACGGCGAGAGAATGAATGGCGTCGTGACAGAGATAGGTGATGCCTTTGTCAAGATGGATTTCAACCATCCTCTCGCAGGCACAGATCTCCATTTCTCCGGCAGGGTCATCGGAGTGCGGGAAGCAACTCCGGAAGAGATAATGGGTCCGGTGTCAGACTGTTCATCATGCGGCAGCAGGAGCAATGGCTGCGGCGGATCATGCGGATGAGGTATTGAAACTCTGTAGCTTCTGGTTACTGCCTTAAACCCCTATCATTAGTATTTAGCAATTTCTGTTGGTGCACATTCACTGTGCGCCTCCTTTCCCTTATTTTATATCCTTCCAGAATTGAAAATACCGGATAGGGTAGAGATTAACCTGAAAAAATCAAATCCTGACGACTTAAGCTTTACACGGATAGTTCAGGAGAATTTCTGTTCAGCTATTTCCTTGCTCAATCTAAAAAATCGCTCGATTCACAAATGTAAACATACGAAATTAATAAAAACAGTGCTTTTGTAATTACAGATGTAACCGACTTCTATGTAAGTATGTAAATTAACTCTGTAAAGAAATAACTACTCATATATATAGCTTTATACCAATAAATTAATTGAATTATCTACACTGATTGTTTATCCAAATCAGCACCTGAAAGTAGTTTATGTTTAGAAACAGGCCGTTTTCTTGTTATATAATTCATATAATCAGAGAATAATGAGTTCTAAAGTATATAAATACATCAGGGTCATCAGGTAATTTATTGAAGAAATATATGCGACACAAGGTGAATTATTAAGATACATAATTTTAATAAATTACTTAACATTACAAATGTAAGTAACATTAAATTACATATGTAAACAAAGTTATATTTACATTTGTAATAAACACATTAAATCATGAAAGAGAGAATCCTTGCCTTTTTACAGAGTGAAAACAAGAGTTATGCGCAATTTGCTGAAGAAATCGGGGTTCAGCCTTCCGGTATTTCTCATATACTTTCTGGCAGAAACAATCCAAGCCTTGATTTTGTGATGAAGATGCTGCAAAAATATCGCTCCCTCTCTGAAGAGTGGCTCCTGTTCGGACGCGGGCCGATGTACAAATACATTTCTCAACCGACACTGTTTGATATTCCGCCCTCTGTTTACGTTTCAGAGGAGGTAATGTCTGATGATACAAGAATACCTCCTGAAGCATCATCATTGACAGGAAGTCCTGAAAAGGCCTCTCAACTCAATTATCAGAAGAATGATAATCAGAATCCAAAAGAAAAGACCCTGACAAGGGTACTGTTATTCTATTCTGACAAAACTTGCACTGAATACAATCCTTCGTAAGGGAATCTTCTCAAATTATCTACCTTTGCAGATAAGGTAAAGGGCCCAGATGAAAAAGAGGATAGAAGATCTCACTGTGACTGAAAACCGTCGGCTGACAGACAGCTTCTTTGTTCTGAAAGTCACTTCCTCCCTCATATTACCTGAGATCCTGCCAGGGCAGTTCGTTCAGGTGCTGGTTGCAGACTGCCCTTCTACCTTTCTTCGCCGGCCTCTTTCTGTGCATGATGTTAATGTTACTGAGAACACGATCTCATTCTTAATACAGGTAGCAGGAAAGGGTACGGAGCGTTTGTCAAAACTGACTCAGGGGGAGAAACTCAACATGATCTATCCGTTGGGAAACTCATTTACGCTTCCGCATAAAGGTGAGAAGGTGCTGCTGACAGGCGGTGGGTGCGGCATGGCGCCGCTGCTTTATCTTGGCAGGAAGACTAAAGAAGCAGGTGCTGAGGTAAACTTTGCCTTTGGCTTTCGCAACCGTCTGAGGATACCAGAACATAAAGAGTTTAAAAAACTGGGCATCGTGCACCTTGCCACCGAAGATGGGTCGGAGGGATGCAAGGGTCTTCTTACTGACATATCGGCTTTAAGGGAAGAGAATTGGGACAGGGTATATAGCTGCGGTCCCGAGCTGATGATGAAGG
>JADGPV010000141.1 GCA_017882245.1 Bacteroidales bacterium
CTTTCAGGGCGTCAAGCATATGTTCAGGACCACGAACGGTCACACTGTCCGGTTCAGCTACGATGATGACTTTTTTGCCCGTTGACATTTCAACGCTGAGATCCGGTATGACTGCCATCCTTCTTGTTACCAGTTTGTCATAACCAAAGAAGAGCGTATCAGGATGAAGAGCTATAATCTCAAAATCGGAATGCAGCTGCTTCGAAATGCTCTGTATTAGTCCAGACGTGACAAGATAATAGTTGGGTATGACCCCGGGAAGGCGTTTGGGCGTCATCTTTGAAAAGTCTATCACCACCGGCGCCCTGCTGCCTGATAATTTCATCTTGAGAATAGAGTAACCCGGTCCGCGCAGATCCATCTCAAGCTTCCCCGGGAGATCACCTATTACAATCCGTTCTCTGGGCGGATTAATATATCTGACAGGGTAATTGATTGTTCCCTCAAGCTCTTTGCCCAGCTCATTGAGGTACCAGAAAACAAATGACAGAAGGAGAAAAAAAGCAAACAGGGGCAACTCCCTTTTAAGGAATTTCCGGTTTTGCTTTTTCTCATCCTTTGTCATCGTTACCTCGTAAAATACTTTTAACTATTTTTAGTCGGAGCGTCAGAAGGATCTCTCATAACAGCACTCTTGTCGACCTTGATCTTGACATCATTGGCGATCTCCATCGTAACAAAAGTGTCTGAAACTTCCACTACTTTACCGTAGATGCCTCCTGTGGTCACAACCTTGTCTCCTTTGGAAATGGCACTTCTGAAACTTGTAAGCTCTTTTTGCTTCTTCATCTGTGGTCTGATCATGAAAAAATAAAATACCACAAAAACAAGCAAAAGAGGCAGCAAACTTGTAAGCATATTCGGTTTCCCCTGTGTTGCTGGCTGCGCCTGTAAAATGATAAATGCTAATGTGTTCATAATTGATAATAGTTATTTGGTTATTTCATCTTTTTTAACTTCAGCAATAATGCGCAATATAACTAAATTATTCTCTGCATTCGACTGAACTACAACAGTTTTTGTCTGTACACCGTCTCTTCCCGAGGTGTCAAAGATCACTTCAATGGTGCCGGATTCTCCGGGAGCGACCGGTTTCTTGTTGTACTTCGAAACCGTGCAGCCGCAGCTGGCAGTAGCGGATGTAAGAACCAGATCAGCGTCTCCGGTGTTGGTAAACTGAAATATATGACCCACTTTCTCACCTTCTTTCACGGCACCAAAACTGTGCTCAAGTGACGGGAAAGTGATGACTGCCGTACCTGTTGTATCTGACGGCATATTCTTGCTTTCCCCTGATGATCCTCTGCCGCAGGATGCAAGCATCAGAGCCAGTATTCCAATTCCTGCTGATAAATATGTCAATGTCTGTTTCATACTTTAACTCACTTTAGTCACCCTAGGCACTCTAGGCACTCTAGGCACTCTAGGCACTCTAGGCACTTTATTAACTCCCAACTCCTAACTCTCTCCAATTAACCCCCTCCCGGACTTCGTAAAGCTTCCGTTTGCCCGCATCTCCCTGACAATTTTGTCAAGAATACCGTTCACAAAAGTACTGCTTTTGGCGGTGCAATAGTCTTTGGCGATCTCAATATATTCATTCAGGGTCACCTTGACAGGCACTTCCGAAAATTCAACAAGCTCTGTTATAGCAAGTTGCATTACAAGCTTATCCATCAGGGCTATTCTCTCAATCTCCCAGTTGGTCATGTGGGTATCGATAAGTTCTCTGTTCCTCTCTCCGTTAAGAATTGCTTTCCTCAGTAAAACCTTTACGAACTCCTCGTCATCACTTTTGGTAAACATTGGTGCAAGGGCAATACGCTGGCCGTCATCGTACTCCCTGAATTTTCCGATAATATTGCGGATCATGGTAGCCACAAAGGGCAGATCATCATTCCAGTAAACTGACTGTTCCTCAAGGCTTGCCGACAGCTCCTCTGAAGCTGGCATGAGCTTAGTTACCAGTTCCCTAATGAAATGCTGGTCCGCACGGTAACTGACATCCTCTGATGACATGTATTCAGTGTAGGAGTCCCATTTAGTCATCTCCTTATACACCGATCTGACCACCTCCGGATGATCCGACCACGACAGCCCGAGTGTCCCCAGCCAGCGGCTCAGCGACCCGAAGCTTGTGATACGATCCTTCCTTGTCCATAGTGCCGGCATAGCCTGGGTATAATGCCGAAGCTGCTCATTGTTTCTCAGCTGAGCTATAACTTTATTCTCTGCAAAGCGGATATTTGGATTAATGTCTTCAGGAGCCTGTAGCTTCTTCCTGCGTGAGAGCGTGGCTTTTTCCCGCGCCACATCAGACAGGGCTATAAGCAGCAACAGAAGGTAGTGATACAGATCATAGCTCTTCCTGATGCTTAGCATCAGCTCCTGTTCGGCCGTCGCAAGGTCATCAATCTCCTTCCTGTTGCAGGCGTAAAGTACTGACAGTGCTTTTATCCTTAGTTGTCGTCTGCTTATCATTAAAAGAACTCATTTTTCAGGCAGCAAAGTTAAAAAAATAGAGTAGTAATCAGAGGCAGGCGTCAAGAATCTCTCACAATTTTATGCTTCCACTTTGAGTTTTTAAAATTATTGTTACATTTGACCATACTAACTGATTGAAACCCTAAAACATTCACTACTGATGGAAGAAGAGAAAGGCAGAACTGAAGGTCAGAATGAGAGAAGTGATAAAGAGGAGGTATTCACTAAAGTTGTACGGGCAGGAAAGAGGACGTACTTCTTTGATGTGAAGTCGACAAGGCACGAAGATCTTTATCTGACAATTACGGAGAGCAAGAAGAGACTGGGTAAAGAGGGAAAGATGTTCTACGAGAAGCACAAGATTTTTCTGTACAAGGAAGATTTTGAGAAGTTCACAGAAGGGCTGCGTGAGGCAGTAACTTTCGCAGGGAACGGGGAAGCGCTGCATAGTGAGGCCAGCATCACTTCAGTAAGAAATGAGATTACTGCCGAAGCACCTGCAAACGAATTCTCCGACGTTGATTTTGATGAACTGGGTTCCAGGTGAGTTGTAATCTCGCCTGCTGTTCTCCATTAAATCTGAACTGAATGGATTATGTTCTGTTAGTTATCGCCATTGTTCTGATGATACTTGGCATAGCCGGATGCCTCCTGCCCATATTACCGGGCCCACCGCTTACTTACCTGGGTCTCGTTGTGCTGCATTTCACGCGTTTCGCGGATATCAGCAAGAACCTCTTTATCATTCTTGGCGTGGTAGCGATTGTGGTGACCGTGATTGACTACATAGTACCAATCTGGGGCACACGTCATTTCGGAGGATCCAAATACGGTATGCGCGGTGCCACAGTCGGTCTGATAATAGGACTCTTCCTGGGGCCTGCGGGGATAGTCATTGGGCCGTTCCTTGGAGCTGTCGTTGGTGAGTTGATTTTCAGGGATGACATTAAGTATGCCATCAAAGCCGGTTTCGGGAGCTTGCTGGGGTTTCTTACTGGTGTAGGTCTTAAGCTCGGCGCTGCGTTTCTTATGACCTTCTATTTTGTAAAAGCCCTGATCGCCTGATTTATAAAAGACATTTTTTCTTAAACCCCCAGCGTTGCCACCATCACTGCCTTTATTGTATGCATCCGGTTCTCCGCTTCGTCAAAGACGATTGAATGAGACGATTCAAATACCTCCTCCGTCACCTCCATCCCGTCAAGCCCGAACTTTTTATACATCTCCTCTCCTACCTTGGTTTCATGATTATGGTATGCAGGCAGACAATGAAGGAACTTAACCTCCGGATTACCTGTCAGCCTTATCACCTCCGCATTCACCTGGTAGGGTTTAAGCAGCTTTATCCTCTCCTCCCACACTGAATCAGGCTCTCCCATCGATACCCATACATCAGTATAGAGGAAGTCGGCGCCTTTAACTGCTTCTGCCACATCTTCCGTCAGGGTTATTTTTGCACCTGTCCCAGCAGCAATCTCGCAACATTTGCTCACCAGGTCATCAGCCGGCTGACATGCCTTCGGGGCAGCGATCCTGAAATCCATACCCATCTTTGCCGCGCCCACCATGAGTGAGTTACCCATATTATAACGGGCGTCGCCCAGATAGCAGAAGGTAATACGGCCCAGAGGCTTATCGCAATGCTCCATCATAGTCATGAAATCAGCCAGGATCTGAGTAGGATGAAATTCGTTTGTAAGTCCATTCCACACGGGTACACCCGCATATGCAGCGAGCTCCTCAACGATGGATTGCCCGTAACCCCGGTACTCAATACCATCGTACATGCGGCCGAGCACCCTTGCAGTATCCTTCATTGACTCTTTGTGTCCTATCTGCGAACCAGTCGGTCCGAGGTAGGTCACATGTGCTCCCTGATCGAGGGCAGCAACCTCAAACGCACAGCGTGTCCGTGTTGAAGTCTTCTCAAAGATCAGGGCAATGTTCTTTCCAATGAGCTTCTGCTGCTCAGTGCCGGTCTTTTTTGCCTTCTTCAGCTTAAATGAAAGATCCAGAAGGTATTTGATCTCCCCCGGGGTGAAGTCAAGAAGCTTCAGGAATGAGCGTTTTTTTAAGTCTGTGGCCATGGGTTTTATCTGTTGTCGGTTTTCTATTTTCTGTTTTCTGTTATCTGTTGTCTGCGGTCTTGTAGTCTTGCAGTCATGCAATCGTGCAATCGTGCAATCCTTTTTTAACCTTTTCACTACTGCCTACTGCCTAATGCCTTCAGACCTTAATCGTACTCCATCGTAATCTTCGTCCCGTACCTCTTGTCTTCCAGCTTGAAGGCTTCGGTAATGACGCTCTTGCTTCCTCCTGCCTTGATGAAGTTAAGACAGGCTTCGATCTTGGGAGCCATGCTCCCTTTTGAAAACTGTCCCTCATTCAGGTACCTGACAGTGTCTTTGTAATCAAGGAATTCCTTTATCTCCTGGTCAGGTTTCTTATAATTGATGTAAACATACGGGACATCAGTAAGGATATAAAACTCATCAGCTCCTATTTTTGAAGCAAGCAGTGAAGATGCGAGATCCTTGTCTATAACTGCCTCAGCAGGTCTGACATCGTTTCTTTCATCGATATAGACGGGCACGCCGCCGCCGCCGGCAGCGATCACAATATTTCCCCTTCGCGCCAGCTCACGTATGAGTTCGTGGTTCATTATGCCGGCAGGCCTGGGTGACGGCACCACCCTGCGAAATCCGCCTTCAGTCTTGACCTCCTCCCTGAACACCCAGCCCTTCTTGCCGGAAAGCTCATCTGCCTGCTCCTTCGTATAAATCTTTCCCACTCTCTTCTGAGGATCAGTGAAGGCAGGGTCATCCTTGTCGACAAGGACAGTGGTGATCAGGCATACGACGTTCTTTTCAATATTGTGCCTGTTTAGCACATTCTTGAACATCCTCTCTATCATATAACCGATGCCACCCTGTGAGTCGGCGACGCATATATCTATAGGCATCTGCGCTATCCCGTACATCTGTTCCCCGGCATCATTTCTCATCAGAATATTACCCACCTGCGGGCCATTTCCATGAGTGATAACCAGGTCATATCCTTCCCTGATGAGAAAGATAAGGTTTTCAAGTGTATCTGTGGTGTTTTGCTCCTGCTCCTCAATCGTACCTATCTGATCGCCCCTGAGAAGCGCATTTCCGCCAAGGGCGACAACAGCAAGTTTTTTATTCATATCTCTCTTTTACACATGAGGTGACAAAGCTAAAACTTTCTGATTAATTATAACAGAGCAAAACTAATCACATGGTTGAAAAACAATTATTTCAAAGATACTGAACAGCATGGTCTATCCGTTTAATTATCAGTTTTGTTACATTTACAGCCAAATAATTTTACGTGAAGAACCGCTTTCTCCATTTATTTCCTTTGACATTACTGGTTATTATAACCCCCTCGTGCAGGGAGAAAGGTTTGAAAAACATACACGAGGGCGAGATCTACTATAATATAAAATACATAAACAATCCCTCTTCTTTTTCATCCGATTTTCTGCCAAAGGAGCTTGTC
>JADGPV010000142.1 GCA_017882245.1 Bacteroidales bacterium
ACAGGCCGGAGCGCATTCTTCTTCGACCATCTTATCAAATTCAGTTCAACCGGAGGCGAACTCTATTTCCAGCTGGGGGCTGAAGCCATGATCCACACCAACTACCATGCCATGAGATATATGCCGGCCACCGGCAGATATTTTAGCCAGTCTGACACTGAAATTGGTAACTATCCGTTTATCAACGTTTTCCTTAATATGAAGGTAAAACGGACCCGGTTATTCGTAATGTTTGACCATGTCAACTCAGGCATGATGGGGTATAATTACTTTTTAGTACCCGATTATCCATTGAATACCAGGATGTTAAGAATAGGCATTGCCTGGACTTTCTATGATTGAAAAAAAGTGCTATCTTTGCAGCGAAAACATTTCCGGAAGAGGATTGTTGAATCGTTGGACTAATTCTTTAGGTATTGAGGAAATTTATTTCGTTCTTATTTATTATTGTTCTGTCAGTCATCTCCTGTGATAAGGAGAACAGAAGGGTTTATTCTGTTTCTTTACCGCACCGTGATCTTGATGCAATCCTCGCCGACGGTAAGATCAAAGCGGTAACAAACATTAACCAAACGAGCTATTTCATCTACAAGGGAGAGCCGATGGGTTTTCATTTCGAATTACTCAAACGGTTCGCTGACCACCTGGATGTTGAGCTTGAGATAATTCCACGAAATGATATTGATGATGCCATGAAGCTTCTTCAGGACGGTGAAGCTGATTTGCTGGCTATTGGGCTGTCAATCAGTGCAAACCGAAAAGAGATGATGCGTTTCACGGAACCTATCATGCAATCAACCGAGATGTTGGTGCAGCGCAAGCCCAATGGATGGTCAAAAATGACGGCAGAAGACATCGGGAAAAAACTGGTCAGGAACCAGCTTGACCTCGCGGGCAGGACTGTCTATGTCCAGAAAGGTTCTTCGTATGCCCAGCGGCTTTACAGTCTTGAGCGTGAATCGGGCATCGACATTGGTATAATTGAGGTACCTTTTGACGCAGAGGAGCTCGCGCGGCAGGTGGCCCGTGGTGAAATAGAATTCACCATTTGTGATGATTATATGTCAAATCTCATCGGGTCTCTCTACAGCGAACTTGATCTTGGCACAGCTGTCAGCTTACCGCAGGATATAGCGTGGAGCGTTCGTAAGGATGGCACCAACGCCCTCATGGATGAGCTGAATGACTGGCTGATAAAGTTTAAAGCCACCAGGGAATATGCGATGATTGAGAAAAAATATTTCAAAGGAGCACGCTCTGCGAGTATGGCCTCCTCGGAATTTTTTGCCACAGAGACGGGTAAGGTATCGCCGTATGATGATATAATCAGACATTACAGTGACTCGATAGGATGGGACTGGCGCCTGGTTGCAGCGCTTATCTACCAGGAATCAGGGTTCAACCCCTCAATCACTTCACCGCGCGGTGCTTACGGACTGATGCAGGTGATGCCCGAAACGGGAAAACACTTCGGGCTTGATGTCACCAGGTCAGTCGACAACAATATCTATGCGGGGGTCCGTTACCTGAGACTGCTAAATACAATTTTTGACGATAAGGTGCCTAACCCGGATGAAAGGATAAAGTTCATACTTGCCTCATATAATGCGGGTCACGGTCATATTCTTGATGCTATAAAGCTTGCAGAGAAAAACGGTCTTGATCCCGGAATCTGGGATAATAATGTTGCTCTGTGCCTTGAACGCAAGTCAGATCCTGTCTATTACGACGACCCGGTTGTAAAAAACGGGCGACTAAGGGAAGGTGTAGAAGTGAATGCGTATGTCAGTGATATTCTCGAGCGCTACGAACACTACAAAAACATAAAATAGTTATTTCTTTTATTTGTGTACCCGGCGTATAAACTCCTCCACCTCCGGCACCCCGCCCTGGTAGACAAGATACCCGTTATACGGCTCACGATCGGTGATCTCATCGTTGACGGGAGTAAGCATGATCTTCTTCACCTCCTGTAAGTCATCGGTCTGCCCCAGCGCCCATCCCAGCTTCACCCATGCCACTTCTGGCAGCATATTTCCCAGTGGTATGACACCCTTTGCCATCATGTCACGGCCGGTCTCATAGACGAACATATGCACATACCCCCATATAGTCTGAAGTGTCATGTAAACCGCCACATTCTCCTTCTGAGCCCGCTCGAGGGCAGGATACAGCTCCCTGTTCACATGACCCAGTCCGGTGCCTACTATTATTATTCCCTTGTATCCCATGTCGATGAGTGAGTGCATCATCTCAACCTTCATGTGAGGATAGTAATACATCATTGTCACATTTTCATTGAAATATGGCATGATTTTTACCTTCCTGTCGCTCCGGCGCGGATTATAATCCGTCTTCATGGGTTTAACCTCCCCGCGCCGGACGGTAGCCAAAGGTATGTCGCCTATGGTTCTGAATGTTGACCTGTATGAGCTGTGCATCTTACGCACCCTGGTACCGCGGTGTAGAAAACCGTACTCATCACTGGTGGGACCGAACATGCATACCATCACCTCGGCAATGTCACCGTGACCTGCAGCAGTGCTTGCGTGAATCAGATTCAGTGCTGCATCTGATGACGGCCTGTCTGACGAACGCTGAGAACCTACAAGGATGATCGGAACGGGTGGATTCTGCACCATGAATGAGAGTGCGGCGGCCGTATGATGCAATGTATCAGTGCCATGACCGATCATGATGCCGTCGATGCCGTTCTCTATCTCTTTGCCGATGGCTTTGGCGAGGGTCATATACTGTTCGGGACCCATGTTCTCACTGAAGACGGCAAAGAGTTTTTCAGTGTGTATATTGCATATATCAGCCAGCTCAGGAACGGCTCCGTAAAGCTCACCAGGGGAAAATGCGGGTATCACAGCTCCGGTACGGTAATCGAGACGTGACGCAATAGTGCCGCCGGTACCCAGGAGCTTCACATTGGGCTTGTCATCAGAATAAGGAAACTCTTTTTCAGGGATCTTGTAATTGGCTTTGTTATAACCGGTCTCTGTCATCCTGGTGATGGTTGTGATATCAATACCGATATTATAGCCGCTCTCAATTTTGATCACGATATGGAGATCATCATTGTTTTCTGACCTGGGAAGGACAGTGCCGCGGAAGAGGCCGCGGGTTGTCTCTATATCTGCCTGCCCCCATACCCGTACATTATATGTCTTCAACACCCTTAGTGCTTCTCCCTTATACCCCTGAAAAGAATCTTCCGTCATCTCGTTCTGTCTGATAACTCAAGAATATCTGTAATCTCTTTTCTTACATCCGACAGTCGCAGTGTGCCGATGGCTTTCCTGTGAATCTGTCCCATTATCCAGTCTATGGATGCAGCACTGTTGCCGTCATAGCATATTTCAGCAAATTTCTTATCCAGTTGCTTTGCTTCGGCCTTAAGCTCTTCCATGGAAGCCGCTTTGTGAACCGTTTTGGCAAGTATCTTTTCAAAATCAGGCTGCGGGGTGGAAACAACTTCCGGGAGCATCAGGCGCGCTACCGGTGGCAGCATCTTTTTCTTTTTGATGAACCCAAACAGATCATAGAGCCTCTCATAGTCGAAACCGTCAGCTACCCTGCCTCGTCCCTCGAGACTGCGGAAGCGGTGTCCAATCATTGTACCCACTTCCCTGCGATCAAAACCCAGTTCGTCGCCAATTCTCTCGATCAGCCCCACCAGGTTCCTGCTCAGAAGGTAGTGCCATGTATCTTCAGGTAATCCCCATTCTTTCATTTGCCGGAAACGCAAAGAGACATCCTTTGGAAGGTTTTTCCCGAGCCTGTCGAGCATCTCTGATGTTACTGGCAAAGGCTGTGAATCAGTGTCGGGGTACATACGGTCGCGTCCGGGAAGTACCCTCTCAAAAATTGTCGTTCCGTCAGCAAGGGCCTTACGCGTCTCGTTCGGAACTCCGTCGAGTGCGAGGCGGATGCGTTCATCCACAGTTTCCAGGGCTGTAGGGATGTCTTCCTCAGGTCCCCAGAGAATAATCTGTGCATCATCTTTTGCAGCAGAGAGCCATATAGCCACTTCAGGAAAGAGACTGTTGAAGTTTTTTTCTCTTATCTCTTCCGAGTGTATCATGTTTGGCTTCTCGATACAGGCAATCACTTTCAACCTGTCGCTTATCTCATCCGCAAATATGAGTCCCGGCTGAGTGAAGTGAGACAGTACGCCCCGGCATCCCGGAAGGTTTAGCGCGAAGATTTTCTCTCCACGGTCAAAAGCTGCCCGCACCGGTGCAAAATGGAGCGGGCTGTCAGCCTCAGTAATCTCCCTGCTTTTCATCTTCCATATTGCAGGGTCAGGAATGATCTTCTTCAGTTTGCCGCGAGTATTCAACAGGGCGTATTGCCTGAAAGATTCATTATGAGACAGTTCGGGGATCCATTTGATATGAGCCACACCCTTTATCTCTGCGCGG
>JADGPV010000025.1 GCA_017882245.1 Bacteroidales bacterium
AAACCCGTGCACCGGCGCGTATTATTTGGCATGAATGAGTTGAGTAATTACAGTAATAAAGCCTATAAAAAAAGCGCCCGTATCGTGGGAGAGGTGATGGGTAAATTCCATCCTCATGGTGATGCATCTATTTACGATACCATGGTACGTATGGCGCAGGACTGGTCCATGCGCTATCCTTTTGTTGACGGCCAGGGTAACTTCGGATCAATTGACGGCGACAGTCCGGCTGCAATGCGGTACACTGAAGCGCGACTGAAGCGCCTGGCCGAGGTGACCCTTTCAGATATTGAAAAAGAGACAATTGACTTCCAGCCAAACTTTGATGACACCCTGCAGGAGCCAACGGTTTTACCAACCCGAATACCAAACCTGATTGTAAACGGATCTTCAGGTATTGCCGTGGGTATGGCCACAAATATGGCCCCTCATAACCTTTCAGAGACGGTTGATGCCATAATTGCCTTCATCGACAACAGTGAGATAACCGTTGAGGAGCTGATGAAGCATATTAAGGGACCTGACTTTCCGACAGGAGGCATTATTTACGGTGAACAGGGCATCAGGGAAGCTTTTGAAACCGGCAGGGGAAGAATTGTTGTAAGGGCCAGGACCGAGATTGAACTTACACATTCCGGCAGGGAGTGCATTGTCGTCACTGAGATACCCTACATGGTCAATAAGGCGGAGATGATAAGCAAGATCGCCGACCTGATCAACGAAAAGAAGCTTGAGGGCATTTCATATATTAATGACGAGTCTGACAGGAGCGGCATGAGGATAGTCATAATACTCAAGAAGGAGATGCCTGCCAACGTGGTTTTGAACAACCTTTATAAACACTCGCAGCTGCAGTCGTCTTTCAACGTTAATAACGTTGCCCTCGTCAAGGGAAGACCCAAGATGCTCCCGCTGAAAAGCCTGATTGATTATTTTGTTCAGCACAGGCACGATGTAATTCTTCGCAGAGCCCGTTTCGACCTTGATCAGGCTGAAAAGAGAGCTCACATACTTGAAGGACTGATTATTGCAAGTGATAATATCGATGAGGTTGTTGCCATCATCCGTTCGTCTGACAACGCCGACACAGCACGTGAACGTCTGATGGAACGTTTCAGCCTGACAGATATACAGTCCCGGGCAATAGTCGAAATGAGACTCAGGCAGCTGACTGGTCTCGAACAGGACAAGCTGAGATCTGAATACGAAGATGTTCAGAAGCTGATTGAGCATCTTAAAAAAGTGCTTGCTGACGAGGCAATGCAAATGCAGATCGTAAAGGATGAGCTCCTGGAGGTCAAGGAAAAATTTGGCGACAAGCGGCGTACGGAAATAGTGCCGGCAGCAGGAGAATTCAATCCAGAGGATTTCTATGCTGATGATGAGATGGTCATCACCATTTCGCACATGGGTTATATAAAGCGCACACCTCTTACGGAATTCCGTCGTCAGAACAGGGGAGGGACAGGAGCAAGGGGAGGCACAACGCGTGATGAGGACTTTATTGAGCATCTCTATGTGGCAACAATGCATAACACAATGCTCTTCTTCACCCAGAAAGGAAAATGCTACTGGCAGAAGGTATATGACCTGCCTGAGGGAACACGCATAAGTAAGGGAAGAGCAATACAGAATCTTATTAACATAGAGCAGGATGACAGTGTCAGGGCTTTTATCAATGTCCGGACACTTGACGACAAGGAGTATATCAATAACAACTTCATTGTGCTTTGCACGCGAAAGGGTATAATTAAAAAGACCTCCCTGGAGGCTTATTCGCGCCCAAGGGCTAACGGTGTGAATGCCATCACTGTGAGAGAAGGAGATGAACTCCTTGAAGCAAGGATGACCAACGGCAGTCATGAAATAATGCTGGCTGTCAGGTCTGGCCGCGCTGTCAGGTTCCCTGAAAAAACCGTGAGGCCCATGGGAAGAACAGCATCCGGTGTGAGAGGCATTACCCTTTCAGGAACTGATGATATGGTGATAGGGATGATAACCGTACTCAATGAATCGGAAGATGTGCTTGTGGTTTCTGAAAACGGTTATGGCAAGAGATCATCAATTGGCGGTTACCGCATAACCAACAGGGGAGGAAAGGGAGTAAAAACCATTAATGTGACAGAAAAGACGGGTAAATTGATTGCCCTGAAGGACGTGAGCGACCAGTATGATCTCATGATAATTACACAGGCAGGTAATATTCTCAGGATACCTGTCAGCAGTCTGAGAGTCATGGGAAGAGCAACGCAGGGGGTCAGACTGATAAATCTTCGGGAAAATGATTCAATTGCATCTGTGGCTTATGTTGAAGTAAATGAGGAAGATAACGAAGGCGAAGCAGTGAATCCCGAGCAATTGGACAATACTGCTGAGTAATTTGGCAAATTATTTGAAGAATAGATTCTAAATATTTATTTTTGAAACAATTATAAAAGCAAATTAACGAATCATGAAGAAGATCACTTTCTTATTACTGGCAGTAATAATATCAGTCGCTGCCTCAGCCCAGAAGGGAAAGATTACCGCCGCTGAAACTTTTATCAGGGAAGGAGCTTTCGATAAGGCTAAAGAAGCCATTGAGGCTGCTATAGCTGATCCTAAATCCTCAGGTCTGGCAAAGACATACTATGTTAAGGGAAAGCTATGCCAGGCTGCATATGACTCAGGTGATCCCAAATTTGTGGGATTGTATCCGGATCAACTTATGGAGGCATACAAAAATTATCAGAAAGCTGCCCAGATTGATCCGAAAATGAAGAACACCATTATTAAGGACAATACCATGGCCTTGCTGGGTAACTCATTACTGAATGATGCTATCGCCAAATTCAATGCTAAGGATTTTGTCGGCGCAATGAAATCATTTGATGACAATGTTAAGGTCTCCGCAGACGAAATGTACGTCGGAGTGGTGGATACCCTGGTGATCTTCAACGCCGGACTGGCTGCATACAACGCTGAGATGTACCCCAAAGCCATTGAATATTTCCGTACCTGCATTGCTTCAGGAACTGAAGATACCAAGCCTTATATATTCATAAGCGACAGTTATCTGAAGATGAAAGACACTTTAAACGCGGAAAAAGCACTTCTCGAAGGAGTAAATGCATATCCTGATACCCTTGATGTCATCCTGCAGGCAACGCAGTTCTTCCTCGATACTGACCAGTCAGAAAAGGCGTTCACTTATGTCCGCAAGGCAATGGAAAAAGATCCTAAAAATTACATCCTGCCACTGGTGGAAGGGAGTTTGTACATGAAAACGAATAACTATCCCAAAGCTCTTGAAAGTATGCAGAAGTCACTTGATATGAATTCCAAACAGTTTGAGAGTAACTACAATATGGGACTTTGCTATGTTTCACTGGCAAATGAAATGCTTACTGAGGCCAACCTGATATCTGACAACAAAGAGTATGAGTTGGCCAAGGAGAAGGCCTTCGACGAGATGAAGAAAGCTATACCGTATTTCCTGGAAGCTGAAAAGGCAAACCCGACATCAGTAGCGACACTCGAGTTTTTGAGGGAAATCTATCTTAAAGTTAAAATGATGCCCGAATTCGAGGCTTACAAGCAGAAAGTTCTTGACCTTCAGTAAGAGGGTGGATAAATTTAAAATATTGGAAGGCGCCTTGAAAGACGCCTTCTTTTTTTTGCTATTGCTAAGCGGCGGAAGCAGGGAAGGGGGAATTTGTTTCCGACATGACTTCTATTGTATCAATTAATTATCTATTTAACATAATATTAATTATAGGCAAATGATATTTATTTCTTTTCCCCTTTTCACCTGCAATCCACCAAAAAAAGTAAATTGTGTGTCTCTAAAAACTATCTATCAACTTCACCAGGATTGAAAAAATGAATAATCAACAACTGCCGCCTTTAGGATCCCGCTTGCTGGCAGCTTCGGGATTATTTTTTCTTTCTCCTTTTATCGGAGAATTTCTGCTGGGAAATATGCCTGTCACATATTTATGGCTACTGCCGGTCCTTGGCCTCATGTACGGCCTGGGCTGCATAATAATCAGGGAGACTGCTATCCGCCTGAAACTTCGATGGAACGGAATACTTTTACTTTGTCTGGTTTACGGTATAATTGAAGAGGCAATCCTTACGCAGTCGCTTTTCGATCCTAACTACCTGGGGCTTCGTTTGCTCGATTACGGATATGTTAAAAGTCTTGGAATTGGCTCCTGGTGGACAGTGTATGTGCTTGTAATTCATTTAGTATGGAGCACCGCTCTGCCCATTGCCCTGATTGAATTCCTGTTCCCGCAGACAAAAAATGCTCCGTTTACGGGCAAAGCAGGTTTCATTGCTGTTCTGGCTGTCTTTATTTTGTTTTGCTTACTGACTATTATGAGGCGAAAAGATGAAGATTTTATGGCATCAGGTATGCAATTTGCTGTTTCCCTGATTGTTATCGTTGCATTAACTATTTCGGGAATTTTGATCGGTAATCCGAAAAGGGCTTCTCAATCAAAGACTGGAAATGTTCCGGCACCTTTAATTACCGGCATAGCTGCGTTTCTGCTGAGTTCGGGTTTCATGGCTATGACATATTTTACCGGCCGGATCGCTGCCATTTTGGATGTGGCAGTAATGCTGACATTCCTTGGTGCCGGCTGTATATTATTATGGATCTGGTCTTTACGTTCAAGATGGACACCAAAGCATGGTTTGTCTGTCGTGGCAGGCCTTACATTTACTTATATATGGTTCGGGTTTGTTCAGAAGCCTTCTGTCGGCAATGTTTCATCCGCCATTGATCTTGCAGGCAACATTGTTTTTTCATGTATGGCAGTTTTTCTGCTCTTCATTGCATGGAGAAAATTACCCGTTTTTGCGCAACATGCAAGCAACCCAAATTAGTTTAATTTTGA
>JADGPV010000026.1 GCA_017882245.1 Bacteroidales bacterium
CGTCGGTTACCGTGAGATGTTCAGATTCCTTGATGGCGAGATTACGCGTGAACAGGCTATCGCACTGCTAAAGAGAAACACAAAACGATATGCACGCAGACAACTCACCTGGTGGAACAGGGACAAGGAAATACAATGGTTTGAAGCAGGTAACAGCAAGGCGATCATGAACTGGATCGACAATCAGATCGGGAGCTGAAAACCCGCTAAACAGGTTCTCTGAGCCTTCTTATCACCTCTACCGGATCGGACGCGGAAAAGACTGTATTTCCAGCTACGAGCACGTCAACGCCTGCATGAACAAGTACAGGTGCATTCTGGAGATCCACTCCACCATCGACCTCAATAAGCACATCGTATCCGCTTTCATCGATCATGCTTCTCAGCTCGCCTATCTTGTTTATACTGCCGGGAATGAATGTCTGGCCGCCGTACCCCGGGTTCACTGTCATGAGCAGTACCATATCAATATAAGGCAGAATATCCTGCAGAAGAATCACCGGTGAGTGCGGATTAAGGGTAACGCCTGCCTTCATTCCCAGCCTGCGTATCTCGGTAACTGTGCGGTGAAGATTATTGCACGTCTCGTAGTGCACTGTGAGATTCGAGGCTCCTGCATCCCTGAAGCGCTCAAGAAATTTATCCGGATCGATGATCATGAGGTGAACATCAAGTGGCTTCGAAGTGAGATCGCGGACAGCCTCCACTACCGGAAAACCGAATGATAAATTCGGCACGAAGACTCCGTCCATGATATCAAGATGCAGCCAGTCGGCTACACTCTCATTAAGCATCTCAACTTCGCCGGCAAGATTTGCAAAATCAGCAGCGAGAAGTGACGGGGCAACCAGATGGCTCATAATGTGAATAGGTTAAAATGTTTTACCCCAGGTAAGACTTAAGTACGCGGCAACGCGTTGTGAACTGTATCCGTTTGATGGCTTTCTCCTTTATCTGTCTGACGCGTTCGCGGGTAAGGGTAAGCTCCTCACCTATCTCCTCAAGTGTATATGGGTGTTTCATTCCTATACCGAAATAAAGCTTCAGCACCCTCGACTCCCGCGGTGAGAGTGTATTGAGTGCCTTTTCTATCTCATATGAGAGTGATTCATTTATCAGGTTGCGGTCAGGACTGGGCGTATCGTCATTCTGCATCACGTCGTACATGTTATTGTCCTCCTCCGAGCTTATCGGGGCATCCATACTCAGTGTGCGGCCGTTGGTGCGCGTTGCTTCCTTCACATCTTCAGGGGCCATCTCAAGCAGGTCGGCTATCTCATGTGAAGAAGGCTCCCGCTCATATTCCTGCTCAAGCTTCGAATAAGCCCTGTTGATCCTGTTGATCGAACCAATCTTATTCACCGGCAGTCTGACTATTCTGGCCTGTTCAGCCAGCGATTGCAGTATTGCCTGCCTGATCCACCACACGGCATATGAGATGAATTTGAAACCGCGGGTCTCGTCAAAACGCTGGGCAGCCTTTATCAGACCAAGGTTACCTTCATTTATCAGGTCAGGAAGTGTCATGCCCTGGTTCTGATACTGTTTTGCCACGGAAACAACAAAACGCAGGTTCGCTTTTACCAGCCGGGCCAGCGCGTCATGATCACCGGCGCGGATACGCCTTGCCAGGCTAACCTCCTCATCAGGTGAGATAAGTTCAACCTTTCCGATCTCCTGCAGATATTTGTCGAGAGAAGGAGTGTCACGATTGGTGACCTGTTTGGTTATTTTTAACTGACGCATTAAACGAAGCCTAAATAACGTCTTTGTTAAAACTTTAGAAAAAAGCTTACAATCTTAAAGAATATTTCTCATAAAAACAATAGATGTGCAGTTTTTTCAATTTTCAGGGCAAAATATTTCATAAGTCACCTGCCGCGTCAGTTTTTTACTTCTATGAGATTAATTTTTATCAGGTTACTTGTATATTATTATTTTTATGCTTAAAATTGCACCGGATTACCGGATAAAGCCGGTAACACAATCAGCGAGGGTCTTAATCATACCCCACTTCACCAGAAATCAATCTTATTATTTTTCTACACATTCTTAAAATATGCATGATATTCTTGAACTGAGCGAAATGCTTGTTCCCGAATTGAGGGAAATTGCCAAGCAGCTCAAAATTAAGAGAGCAGAGCTCCTTAAAAAGCAGGACCTTATCTATAAGATCCTTGACCAGCAGGCTATTGACGCCGCTGAAGCCCGCAAGGGAGGCAGAACAGATATCCAGCCATCTGACAGGCCACAACCGGTTAAAGAATCGGAGATAAAGGAAAGTCAGCCTGACAGGCAAAGACAGCCGCAGCAGCCAAAGACACAGAAGCCTAACAGGCCTCAGCAGCAGAAGTCGCAGCAGCATCATCAGAAGAAGCTGCAGCAACCTCAGCAGCAGAAACCGCAGCAACCTCAGCAGCAGAAGCCGCAGCAACCCCAGCAGCAGAAACCGCAGCAACCTCAGCAGCAGGTTGAACAACCACAGGTCCAGCAACAGCAGCAGGGTCAGCAGCAGCAAATGCCGCAACAGGGTCAGCAGCAGCTGGTACAGCAGCAAATGCCGCAACAGCAGGGCCAGCAGCAGAGACCTCCGCAGCAGCAGCGACCTCAACGGCAGCAGTCGTGGCAGCAAAATCGCGATAAACGCCCGCGTACATACAGGAACGATCAGCCGGGCCCTTACAGACCGGAAAATGACCGCCAGGAGTCATCCGGAACTTATGCGAAGGAGACACAGCAGCCTCTGCCACAACCTCAGAATCAATCCCAGAACCAGCCTAAACCTCAGCCTGAACCGCCCAACCAGCCTCATCAGGCATCCGAAAACCCGGCCGGAGAAGCAGTGGTATCTGATAAGCTGCTTTTCGCCACAGAATCTGAAAACGGCAATGACCGTGACATTCTCAGGTACGCCGATCCGGAGACAGAAAATCATATCATTGCAGAAACTGCATCAGCTGATTCTGCCATAATTCTTCCTCCCCCGGCACCGGAAGGATCTAACGGACAACCGGAAGTTACTGAACCAGTCAGGGAAGAAAAAAAGGAGAGAATCTATGATTTTGAAGGCATAGTGGCAAACACCGGAGTACTTGAGATCATGCCCGACGGCTATGGTTTTCTGCGTTCACCGGACTATAACTATCTGAGCTCACCCGATGATATCTATGTGTCACAGTCACAGATCAAGCTCTTCGGGCTCAAGACGGGAGACACCATCAGAGGCACCATCCGTCCTCCGCGAGAAGGTGAAAAATATTTCCCGCTTATTAAGGTAGAAGAAATAAACGGCCGTACACCGGACTTTATCCGTGACCGCGTTCCGTTTGACTACCTGACTCCGCTTTTCCCCAATGAGAAATTTACTCTCTGCAAACCTGGTGAAGGTAACCTTTCTGTCCGGATCGTTGATATGTTTTGTCCCATCGGAAAGGGACAGCGAGGCCTGATAGTGGCGCAGCCAAAAACAGGAAAGACAATACTTCTGCAGGACATAGCCAATGCCATTGCCAAGTACCATCCGGAAGTCTACCTGATGATCCTTCTCATTGATGAACGTCCTGAGGAAGTCACCGAGATGGCACGTAACGTCAATGCAGAGGTCATCGCCTCAACCTTTGATGAGCCTGCTGAAAGGCATGTGCGTATTGCAACCATCGTTCAGGAAAAAGCCAAAAGACTTGTGGAGTGCGGACATGATGTGGTGATACTGCTTGATTCAATCACGAGACTTGCCAGAGCCTTTAACACTATTGCACCGGCATCGGGCAAAGTGCTTTCCGGAGGCGTTGACTCCAATGCTCTCCATAAGCCTAAAAGGTTTTTCGGTGCAGCACGAAATATTGAGAATGGCGGTTCACTGACTATAATTGCCACTGCCCTTACTGACACCGGTTCAAAAATGGACGATGTGATCTTTGAGGAATTCAAAGGCACCGGTAATATGGAACTGCAGCTTGACCGCAAACTCTCAAACAGAAGGATATTCCCGTCAATAGATATTCCCGCATCAAGCACCAGGCGTGAGGATCTTCTCCTTGACAAGACTTTCCTCAGTAAGATCTGGGTTCTGCGTAATTATCTTACTGACATGAATTCAGTTGAAGCTATGGAATTCCTCCGTGACAGGATTACACAGACCAGATCAAATGAAGAGTTTCTGGTTTCAATGAACAGCGAGTAAAATCTAAGAAAAGATTGGTAGTTTTGCGATTTATTTTTTACAGATCATTTGACAATTTAATATTCAATATAAAACATGGCAACAAAGAAATTCATTACTTGTGACGGCAACCAGGCAGCTTCGCATATTGCTTATATGTTCAGTGAAGTGGCCTGTATCTATCCGATCACTCCTTCCTCCACTATGGCAGAGTATGTCGATGAGTGGGCAGCACACGGACTGAAGAATATGTTCGGTGAAGAAGTTAAGGTGGTTGAGATGCAGAGCGAAGGCGGTGCCGCCGGGGCAGTGCACGGGGCCCTACAGTCCGGTGCTCTTACAACAACTTTTACCGCATCCCAGGGACTTCTTCTGATGATCCCCAACATGTACAAAATTGCAGGAGAGCTTCTTCCGGGTGTATTTCATGTTAGCGCACGTACCCTTGCAGCACATGCTCTTTCAATCTTTGGTGACCATGGCGACATATATGCCACCCGTCAGACCGGATTTGCAATGCTTGCCAGCGGAAGCGTGCAGCAGATAATGGATTTGGCCGGAGTGGCACATCTCTCGGCAATAAAATCAAGAGTGCCTTTCCTTCATTTCTTTGACGGATTTCGGACATCTTCAGAAATACAGAAGATTGAGCCGATAGACATCGAAGACATGAAGAAGCTTGTTGATATGGATGCCCTGAAGGCATTCCGTGACAGAGCACTCAATTCCGGACATCCTGTGACAAGAGGTACAGCCCAGAATCCGGATATTTTCTTCCAGGCAAAGGAGGCATCAAACCGGTTCTATACCAATATTGATGATACTGTCAACGAGTATATGGAGAAAATCTCCGGACTGACAGGTCGTGAATACAAGCCCTTTACTTACTACGGAGCCCCCGATGCAGAAAACATCATAATCGCAATGGGTTCAGTGACAGAGACTATAGAGGAGGTAATTGATTATCTTGCAGCAACAAAGAATGAGAAACTGGGACTTATCACAGTCCACCTCTACAAGCCCTTCTCGACTAAATACCTGATGAATGTATTGCCTAAATCCGTTAAGCGCATAACCGTGCTTGACCGTACGAAGGAACCGGGTGCGAACGGCGAACCTCTTTATCTTGATGTGAAAGAGGTCTTCTATAACCAGAGCTTCCACCCGATGATCCTTGGCGGGCGATATGGCCTCAGCTCCAAAGACACCACTCCTGCCCAGATGATATCTGTGTTCGAGAACATGAAGAAAGATAAGCCTATGAACCTCTTCACGGTAGGTATTGTTGACGATGTCACATTCAAGTCACTTCCTGTACTTCCTGATGTAAAGGTCGGAGATAAAGGCACATATTCTGCCAAATTCTACGGACTGGGAGCAGACGGTACGGTCGGAGCCAATAAAAACTCAATCAAGATCATTGGTGAGACAACCGATAAATATTGCCAGGCCTATTTCGCTTATGACTCAAAAAAGTCAGGAGGCAATACGATCTCACATCTTCGTTTCGGTGACAAGCCTATCAGGGCACCGTATTATGTGATTACCCCAGACTTTGTGGCCTGTCATGTCCCGTCATATCTTGATAAATATGATATGCTCAGAGGCCTCAAGAAAGGCGGCACCTTCCTCCTTAACTCAATATGGGATGTCGAGGAGACAAAGAAGAGGCTGCCTGACAAAATGAAGAAATATATGGCAGAAAACGATATAGACTTTTATATCATCAATGCCACCCTGATAGCCGAGGAATTAGGCCTTGGAACCCGCACAAACACGATAATGCAGAGCGCATTCTTCAAGCTGGCTGAAGTTATACCTTACAAACTTGCCGTTGACGAGATGAAGCATGCTGTTATCAAGGCATACGGCAAGAAAGGTGAGAACGTGGTTAAAATGAACAATGACGCCATTGACCGCGGAAGTGCAGTAACAAAAATTGAAGTACCTGCGGAATGGGCGAATATTAAAGTTACTGCCTCACCGGTTGAAGATAAGAAACCCGCCTTCATCCGTGATGTTGTTGAACCGATAAACAGCCTTCGTGGCGATGATCTGCCGGTAAGCGCTTTCGTCGGACGCGAAGACGGTACGTTCCCGTCAGGCACGGCAGCTTATGAAAAGCGTGGTATCGCTGTCAATGTACCTGAATGGCAAATGGATAAATGCATCCAGTGCAACCAATGTGCATTTGTGTGTCCTCATGCTGTGATACGTCCATTCCTCCTTACAGATGAGGAACTGGCAAGTGCACCGGCAGGCACAACTGCAAAACAGGGTATTGGAAACACCAAGAGTCATAAATTCAGAATACAGGTCAGCGTCCTTGACTGCACAGGCTGCGGCAACTGCGCTGATGTATGTCCGTCAAAAGAAAAGGCTCTTATCATGAAGCCGCTTGAAACCCAGCTCGCACAGGCAGATATCTGGACCTACATGCATGAGAAGGTAGGCTACAAGGATACCGTTGTCGACAAATTCGTCAACGTAAAGAACTCTCAGTTTGCACAGCCTCTGTTTGAATTCTCAGGCGCATGCGGAGGATGCGGTGAGACACCTTATATAAAGGCTATCACTCAGCTCTTCGGTGATCGCATGGTTATAGCGAACGCCACAGGATGTTCTTCAATCTATGGCGGATCAGCTCCGTCAATGCCCTATACTAAAAATAAGAATGGCAATGGCCCGGCATGGGGCAATTCGCTCTTTGAAGATAATGCGGAGTATGGCTTTGGACTGGCGCTGGGAGCTAAAAAGATCAGGGAACGTCTTGAACGTTTCATGAAGGAGAGCCTGAATAACGGCCTCGCTGCTGATACGGTTGCTGCATTCAGTGAATGGCTTGCAGCGAAGGATAATGCAAAAATCAGCAGGGCTGTCTCTGAAAAAGTAATTGCGGCATGTGAGAAGGATAAGGCTCCTGTATGCAAGGAGATCCTGGATCTCAAACAGTATCTTGTCAAGGAATCTTTCTGGGTCTTTGGCGGAGACGGATGGGCTTATGACATCGGCTATGGCGGGCTTGACCACGTTCTTGCTTCCGGAGAGAACATCAACGTTCTCGTGCTTGACACTGAGGTCTATTCGAACACGGGCGGACAGGCATCAAAATCAACACCTGCCGGCGCTGTCGCCAAGTTCGCTGCTTCAGGCAAGAAAATACGGAAGAAAGATCTGGGAATGATGGCCATGACTTATGGTTATGTCTATGTGGCACAGGTCGCTATGGGTTCAAGCCAGAACCAGTACTTCAAGACTATACGTGAAGCCGAGGAGTATCCCGGACCGTCACTCATTATCGCTTACTCACCCTGTATAAATCAAGGACCGAAAAACGGAATGGGTAAGTCGCAGGCACAGGCTGAGGATGCAGTGACAGCAGGCTACTGGCACCTCTTCAGGTATGACCCGCGCCTCGAGGCGGAGGGCAAGAACCCCTTCCAGCTTGATTCCAAGGAACCCGACTGGAGCAAGTTCCAGGACTTTCTTAAGTCAGAAGTACGTTATACCTCATTGATGAAAGACTTCCCCGACGAGGCTGAGGTACTTTTTAAAAAGGCTGAGGAAAATGCCAAATGGAGATACAATAATTATAAGCGGCTCTCAGAAATGAAGTTTGGAGTTGAAGCGAAAACAGCTGAGGTTAAAGAATAAGGTTGTCTGTCAAATACAAAGAGAGAGCCAGGTATACCAGCTCTCTTTTTTTTATCTCCCAAAAAAGGTAAATTTGCACCGCAAAAAGAAAAACAACAAACGAAATAATTGGGCAGAGTACTGGCAATAGATTATGGCAGAAAACGGTGCGGACTGGCAGTGACTGATCCGCTCAGGATGATTGCATCCCCCCTGACAACGGTGCCCACCGGTCAGCTTGAGGCTTTCATTCTAGATTACATCCCCCGTGAAAAAGTCACCGAAGTAGTTCTTGGATATCCTGTCACCGTGAACAATTTACCCAGTGAAAGCGTCAGATATATTAATCCGTTCATTGGCAGGTTCAAAAAGCTATTCCCGGAGGTAGCCCTGCACCTTGCCGATGAACGCTTCACCTCTCAGATGGCGATGAGAACAATGATAGACGGCGGCGTGAAAAAGAGCGGCAGGAGAGACAAGGCAATGGTTGACCGCATAAGCGCATCGATCATTTTGCAATCATGGCTGAGCAGGGAAGAATTAAGTAAAAAGAATAAATAGAGTATAATGACCTATCCCATTTACGTATACGGACATCCTGTCCTGCGGCGGATGACAGAGGAAATAAAACGTGATCATCCCGGGCTTGATGCCTTCATCACTGATATGTTTGAGACCATGTACCAGTCAGACGGGCTGGGACTTGCCGCTCCCCAGATAGGTAAATCACTCAGATTATTTGTCATCGACGGGGAACCTCTGGCAAAGGAGCATCCTGAGATGAAAGGCTTTAAAAAAACATTTATAAATCCTCAGGTAACAGAACGTAAAGGCGAAATTGTGCCAATGAACGAAGGATGTCTCAGCCTTCCGGGAATACATGAAGAAGTTGACCGTGAATCTGAGTTACGCATTCAGTATTATGACCAGGACTGGAACTTTCATGATGAGGTATATAAAGGCTACCATGCCAGAGTAATGCTCCACGAGTACGATCATCTTGACGGTGTGCTGTTTACCGATAGGCTCAGTCCTCTGCGGCGCAGGCTCATAAAAGGAAAACTTAATGACATCAGCCGCGGCAAGTTCGAGGCTGATTACAGGACTGTTCTGCCAACCGGCAGGTAGCCTTCGCCCTTGCTTGCCTTCAATTTATTTCCTATCTTTAAAGAGTCTAATGCTGTGAACCGTGCTTTTCAGGGAAATACCGTTCCTGAGACTATTTGCACCGTTATGTGCAGGTGTGATCGTGGCAGAAGCTTTGCCTCGCGCTGCTACTGCTGCATGGATAATGACCGCTGCTGCAGCAGCTGTTATGACTCTCAGACTCTTTCATAAAAACTATCATTCTGACACTCTCTTCGGCACAGCCCTGATAATCTTCCTGATAGCAGCCGGATACCTGCTTCACTTTGAAGGGAAGGAGCGTCTCAGCAATCTTGAGAGGAGCCGGCAGTTGTTCATGGTCAGAATTTCCGGATATCCTGAGAAAAAAAACAAAAGCTGTTCATTCAGGGCAAAGATCCTAAAAGCATCGATGGATGGACAGCAGTACTCTCCCCGCGGCTCCCTTATGCTCTATTTCATATCAGATACTCTGCCTTCCAGATGGCAACCTGGAGACAGGCTGCTTGTGCGCCTCACCCCTCAGCCGGTCGTGAATAACGGAAATCCCTGCGAGTTCAATTACCGTCGCTACCTTGAAGGGCAGGGAATTAAATATTTCGGTTTTTTCAGAGCTGCGGACATGCTTGAGCACCATCCTGCCGGTCGTCTCACTGTCAGGGAAAGCTCGCTGGTCGCAGCGCACAGGATGATCAGTGCTTTCAAGGCAGCAGGACTGGATGGCGAGGAGCTGGGCCTTGTTACGGCTCTTACAATTGGCGATAAGGATCTGATTGACAAAGAACACCTTACGACATTCTCAAGATCGGGAGCAATGCACATTATGGCTGTCTCGGGCATGCATGTAGGTATGATCAGCCTGGGGCTCTCCTTCCTGCTTTTTTTTCTGCGCGGAAGACTGAAGATTCTTAAGGTACTGATCATTATGACAGCCCTGTGGGGTTTTGCATTTATTACCGGCATGTCACCCTCGGTGCTGAGGGCTACAATAATGTTCACTTTTCTCCAGGCAGGAACACTGATGCATCGTCCTGCAACAAGCATTAACACGCTGCTTGCATCCGCTTTTATTCTTACGGCAGCCCGGCCAGCAGTCATCTTTGAAGCAGGATTTCAGCTTTCTTACCTCGCTGTGGCATTCATAATTTTGTTTTATGAACCCCTGTACAGGGTCATCAGGCTCAGAAAGAAGATCCCTGACTATCTCTGGCAGATGGTTGCGGTCTCGCTGGTGGCTCAGGCAGGTACACTGGCTCTGGCAGTGAGACTCTTCAACATTTTCCCGCTGCTCTTCCTGGCGACCAATATTGTTGTTATCCCAATCTCCTTCATAGTCCTTGCCCTGGCTTTTCTGCTCCTTGTGTTTTCTGCTGTCACGCCCGTGGCAGCCTTCTTCGCCATGCTGCTCGGGAAGCTCTCAGGCTTCACCCTCAGCTTCACCGGAATGATAAGTTCACTAGATCACGGTGTGATTGAGAACATAGGCCTGACAACGGTGGAGACAATCCTGCTGACACTTGCCACAGCCCTCCTGCTCACTTCACTTCTGAAAATAAGAAAGATCACACTGAAGCCCTTCATAGTGGCTGCCTCGCTCTTTCTCTTCGCTGGTATCATCAGGAACCTGGAGGAGAGCGGAAAAGAAAGAGTGATAGTTTATAATATTAAAGGCAAAGAGCTCCGGGCCAGGCAGCATGGACGCGTGTTAATGGTGACAAGGGTTGACGGCCATGTTCCTCCTGAGGTTAAGAAGCATGCATCAACCCGGGGGTTAAAGATTAAAGCAACGAAACCACGGTGAATATTCTTTTGTATAACTTTGCCGTGATTTTACCAATACGCAAATGAGAATTGTAATCGCCGGAGCAGGTGAAGTGGGAACTCATCTGGCAAAGATGCTCTCCCAGAGTGAACATGAGATAATACTTATTGATTCTGAAGGCGACAGGCTGAAGCCCATTGATGCTTCAATAGATGTCCTTACTTATGAAGGATCAGCTACTTCTCTCAACATGCTAAGGGAAGCCCTGAAGAAGAACACCGACCTTTTTATTGCCGTCGCCCACTACGAAGACACCAATGTCTCTGCTGCCATGCTGGCAAAGAAGCTGGGCGCCAGGAAGGTGATCGCCCGTATAGACAACATGGAATATCTTGAACACGAAAACAGGGAGTTTTTCAAGGATATGGGGATTGATAACTTGATCTACCCGGAGCTTATTGCAGCCAAGGAGGTGATCAGTCTTTTAAAGGAAACCGGTACCACAGAGTTCATGGATTTTGCAGGCGGTAAGCTTTCACTTTATGCACAGAAACTGGAAAAGGGAGCACCTGTACTCAACCGCAGCCTTGAGGAAGTGGCGAACACTCTTGGCTCAATACAGTACCGGGCAGTTGCCATCAAGAGGCATGACCGTACTATTATTCCTCGAGGTAAGGAAGAGTTCAAGGATGGTGACCTGGCTTATGTAGTCTCCACCCGCGAAGGCATCCAGGATATGATGAAATTCTCAGGCAAAAGAAATATCGAAGCACGAAGTATTATGATCCTCGGAGGGAGCCGCATAGGGAGGCACGTTGCACTTAACCTGCAGCACGACTGCCAGGTGAAGCTGATAGAAATCGACCATGAAAAATGCCAGACCCTTGCAGAGACGCTTGAAGAGACGCTTATTATCAACGGAGACGGAAGAAACGGTGATCTCCTGGCTGAGGAAGGACTGATGCATATGGATGCATTTGTGGCCGTCACCGGCAACTCAGAGACCAACATTCTTTCATGCCTGATGGCCAAGAAGATCGGCGTTATGAGAACCATTGCCGAGGTGGAGAACATGGAATACATTAACCTGGCCGAAAATTCAGGTATAGACACCATCATCAATAAGAAGATCGCCACCGCCAGCCGCATCTTCCGTCATACGATGAACCCGAATGTCACCCAGGTCAAGATGATGACAGGTACGGACGCCGAGGTCCTCGAGTTTTTCGTCTCTGAGGGTGCGCGCATTACCGAAGGGCCGCTACGCCTGATAGACTTCCCGAAGGATGCCATTGTCGGCGGAGGCATACGCGGTGAACAGGCTTTCATTGCCACCGGCGATACGCACATAAGGTTTGGCGACAAAGTTGTGGTTTTTGCCCTGCCATCGGCATTTGACAAGCTGAACAAATTCTTTACCAGCGACAGAAAATAAATTTAAAATTCCAGTACACCTTTCCCCTGCCTCAGAACAACCGGCTCCGGACCTGTGCAGTCGACAACTGTTGACGGTTCGTCACCTCCGATACCGCCGTCGACAACCAGATCTGCAAAATCATAGTACTTTTCATGGATGAGCTCAGGATCAGTGATATATTCCGTTACCTCGTCATTATCATGTATTGAGGTGGTCATGAGAGGCCTTCCAAGATCGCGTACTATTTCCAGAGTGATGTTATTGTCTGGGATACGGATACCTAATGTTTTCTTCCTGTGCCTGAACATGGCAGGTATCTGGTTGTTAGCGTGGACAATAAAGGTGAACGGTCCCGGCAGGTTGCGTTTCAGCAGCTTGAATAGATTATTATCGTGAATGACAGTATATTCCGAAAGCTGACTCATCGATGAAAAGATCATTGACATATCAGGGTTGCCGGGATTTAGTCCTTTGAACCGCGCAATTTTTTCAATCGATTTGTTCGCTTTGATGTCGCATCCCATGGCGTAGATCGTGTCAGTGGGGTAAATGACAATGCCTCCCTCCTCAAGGACCCATGTCACCTTGCGGATGTGATCAGGATTTGGATTTTCAGGATAGAGCTTAATTAGCATATTTGCGCGTAAGCGACGGCAAAGATATAAAGTATAATTGACCGGGGAGAAAAAAAAGAAGGGTAAGCTACTCACATCGCACCGCTACAACCTTCTACCCTTGCTGCCTTCCGACCCTGGGGGAGTTAAAAGGGAGCTGGTCGTATGAGACTTACCCTGTGCAAAAATACAACTTTTTCAAGCCTTAGCCAAATAATTGTTCCTGATTTCGATGCTGCATAGATGTTTGTAAATAGACTATATTTGCTTTCATAACCAAAAACTCCGTTAAAATGGAACAAAAAAGATCAATCTGGAAAGAGACCCTGAACTATGGAATTATACTCGGGCTGGTCTCCGTCGGCTTCTCCGTACTTGCTTATATGTTTGACCTCACATTCAAGTCATGGATCCTGGCTCCAACCCTGCTGATCAGCCTTGCAGTGCTTTATTTTCTGCTTCGCTCATACCGTGATCACTATAACAATGGATATATTTCATACGGTAAATCCGTGGGTGCAGGCGTGATAATCAACCTCTATGCAGCTGTTATCGGTGCAATATATATCTATGTACTTTATGCATTCATTGACCCAGGGCTCGTTGACAAAACACTTGCGTTCGCACAGGAAAAGATGATCGCCAAAGGTATCCCTGAATCAGCAATTGACAGTGCAACGGCTATGCAGGCCAAGATGATGAAGCCCTGGCTCCAGTCACTCATGTCAGTACTTAACGGTGTCTTTTTTGGCCTCTTAATGTCTCTGATCATCTCACTCTTCGTCATGAAAAAAGGTAACCCGCTGCTTGACGAAGCTGAAGAAGAACCAAAACAGTAATGGATCTTTCTGTTGTAGTCCCAGCTTATAACGAAGCTGAATCCCTTCCTGAACTGGCAGAATGGATTGATAAGGTATGTACCTCATCATCAATTGACTACGAATTAATCATAGTTGATGACGGCAGCACCGACGATACATGGGATGTCATGAAACTCATTACTTCCATGCACAGTAGGGTCAAAGCCATAAGGTTCCGCAGAAACTACGGCAAGGCTGCAGCGCTTCAGACAGGCTTCGAGGCATCAGCCGGAGACGTGGTCATTACCATGGATGCCGATCTGCAGGACAGTCCTGATGAGATACCCGGACTGGTTAAGATGATCCGTGAAGATGGCTACCATATTGTCTCGGGGTGGAAGAAGAAGCGTTATGATCCCTTCATCAAAAGAACAACCTCAAAACTTTACAATTATACTGCCCGGAAATTCTCAGGCATAAAGCTTCACGATTTCAACTGCGGCCTCAAAGCCTATAATGGCGAAGTTGTCAGGAGTATCGAGGTTTATGGCGAGATGCACAGGTACATTCCCATGCTGGCGAAGGAAGCTGGTTTTAAAAAGATCGGAGAGAAGGTTGTACAGCACCGGGCGCGCAAGTACGGTGTCACAAAGTACGGTTTCGACAGGTTCCTGAAGGGCTATCTTGATATGCTGACAATAAGCTTTATAACGCGGTTTGGAAAGAGCCCCATGCATTTCTTTGGTACCCTCGGTACGCTGATGTTCCTGACAGGATTTGTCATGGCGGCATACCTGGGCATACGCAAGCTGGTTTTTGTTCATCATGGTCTCAGGGCCCCGCTGGTTACTGACAGTCCGTATTTCTACATCGCACTGGCCGTGATGATAATAGGTTCATTCCTTTTCCTTACCGGCTTCGTTGCGGAGCTGGTCAACCGCAGATCACCGGACCGGAATGAGTATCTGATAAGGGAGAGGCTGAACAGTTGAACAATAGAACTACCTATTGCCTATTGCCTATCGCCTGCCCTTCTTCGTCATACGCATGAGTCTGCGCAGCGATTCCGTGAGGCGGTTCCACGAGTAAAGCTTCTTCTGCTTTTCAAGTCCTGATCTGAACCTCTCCTCATCAGCACTGAAGAAATCTGCTATGGCTTTTGCAATAGCCTTGGGCTCCGGCGGCACCACATACCCGCATTTGCCATCAGGTACGATCTCAGCCAGGCCTCCCACATCAGTGACGACCATCGGCTTGTTGAAGTGATAGGCTATCTGGGTCACACCGCTCTGAGTGGCAGAACGGTATGGCTGAACCACCAGGGAGGCAGCGGAGAAGTAGTACCTGACATCCTCATTATTGATAAAGTGAGAATGGATGATGACTCTTTGACTGAGGTCAAGAGTACGTATCAGATCAAAGTAGAGCTTCTCATCCTCATAAAATTCTCCCGCGACAATCAGTTTCAATCCAGGACTGTTAATAGCAGGATCTGCCATTGCCTTTAGCAGCAGGTCAAGTCCTTTATACTCACGTATAAAACCGAAGAAGAGGATGTACTTGTCGGCGGTACAGAGCTTCAGCCGTACCATAGCTTCTGCACGCGATACCGGGGCATTGTAGTTATCAAAGAGCGGATGCGGCGATATTACGCATGGGATCTTCTGGCTGAATTGCCTGAGGTCTTTCTCAACAGCCTTTGTCATAACGAGGGCCCCGTGAATACTTTTAATGAAAAAACGTGTCAGGGCTCTGTCTCCCATCCTCTTTTCGTGAGGAATAACGTTGTCAAAAATAGAAATGATCCTTGTATGCCTGTTGCTTCTGGCAATGCGTGCAATGGCTCCCAGCGCCGGCGCAAGCATGGGGAGCCAGTATCGCATAATTATGAGGTCAGGTTTCGTGCGTCTGAGCCGTAGCCCGGTTTTGAACCAGTTGAACGGATTCATTGAGTTAATTGCCCGTGTAATGGTCACTCCCTCAGGAGCATAGCCATCGTCATACTGAGTCTTGCCCGGGAAGAGGAAAGAGGGATACTGCAGCTTGAAGGTAAAGATGGCAGCCGCGTCTCCTTCACGAATAAGTTGCTGTGCCAGTCTCTCATTATATGCTGCTATACCACCCCTGTAAGGGTGGGCGGGACCGCATATAACGATACGCATCATAGGCTGGTGCCCTCCGGTATTACCCACTGGCTCAGATAACGGTACTGGGGCTCCAGCAGGCCGTCCACCGTGATTGTAGCACGCTGTATCATCGATGTGGGATTATCGTGGAACAGATCATGGAGGACATGGTCGGCCAGCTGCTTGCCGAAATCGCTGGAGGCATCACGCGGCAGCTCACCGGGTAGGTTGTCTATTGACATCACCGTGATATGC
>JADGPV010000143.1 GCA_017882245.1 Bacteroidales bacterium
CAAATTATTGTTCTTATCAATAATACCTGAACGAAAAACAATGGACGAAATATGCCCTTCGCCAGTTGCCCTGAAACTAAGAATCACTCTTTTCTCATCCGGTCCTAATTCCGACTGATCTGGATCTTCTACGATGGACGGATTAAAAAAAGCTGCAGATTCAATTGAATATTCCATTGTGAAATATGAACCTATAAGCAACTTTCGTGATTGATGAACCTTGCCTGGTCTTATTCCCAACTCATCAAACAAGTTAGACAGTTTATTAAAATACGTTTCAAATATTAGTGAAATATTTCTATGACGTCTGGAATAACCTCTCAGCACCTGACTTAATGCTATATTTACCTCACTATCAGGCATAGCCAACACATTAAGGATAATATTTTTACTTCTTTCATCGGAAGTATAATGGAAGCGGGCGATTACCCTGCTAGGATCAGGGAGAAATTTACTATCCTTTCTGGTCACAGTAACATGCATAGTTCTCTGATTTTATTATACATTTAATTTACTAAATTAGTCTAATAAATGCGACTTTTAACGATGAAAGAGCGTTAAACATATTTTTCAGGAAAAGATATACAATTTTTCAAATGAAAAATCAATAAGCAACGGCCAAAGGTGTAATTAGCAGGCATCAGTATTTGCAGTAAAAAACAATTATGCCTTTTCCTAAAATGAAATGAATATTCGGACCTATTCAATAATAAAGTATTGAATGGAAAAACCCTGCCTATACAAGTCGGGAAGCAGGGCATTACAAACCACCTAAAGAATTGAAAAATAAAAAATATAGTTAATTGTTTGCGGTTAATAAATCAAATCATTGCCGGGAATATCAAGATTAAATGCAATGAAATATCAGGAACCGATTTGTTGGAGAGATGTAGGCATGCTTATTTAGATGGGCCTGCATTAGTTGAGTCAAAAATATTTGATTTCTCTTTACGCGGTAGTTCTGCCTCCCGGTGAAATTGAGAATGATAATCTTCCATTAATTCCTTTGCTAATGATTCAGAGATGGTTATTCTTGCTCCTTTAAGATGACCATCCTGAATAGTCAATCGCTCATCGAGCATTTCTCTTGCGGTTTTCATCTCTATTTTTATTAAACTCTTTAAAAGTTATTTCTTCTGTTTTAATTAAATCACATTCTGGAATCTGTAAACTCCTTCTGTAGGTTGAATTATCATTTGTCTTGCAAGTTTTTCTTCATTTTACGTGTTAAATTACATATTAAAAGTAATGCATAAGATGATATCTGTCAAGCAGCTAAAGTCCAATTAGTGGGGAAATTAGAGAGTTCTAAAAGTTCTTTGGCAATGAAATCTGACGGATTATCTACGGTTAAAAACAATTGACAAACAGAATGATGCTATTCGTCAAAAATGGATCAATGTTTATCAGGAATCAGTAAAAGATGTCGATTTCTAAGTCATGTAATATCCTATATTGCTAATTATCTGTATGATGGATTGGCAATATATTTAATATTTGGGAAGTTGCTGTTTTGACAAACGGTAGATTTAAAAGGATAAAATTTAGTCCCAAAGGCATAATTCTGAGCTTTTCATCATGGAAGACTTATTTTAAAACATCGAAAAGGTTCTTTTTTGAAGCCCAGGGACGGTTCCGGTGCCATCGAAGACCGCTAAAACCGAACCCAGCCCTGAAGGGGCGACAGGTCATGAGATCAGGTTGACCTCACGCTCAAGGGCTATACCGAACTTGTCAAAAACGGATTTTTGTATTTTTTCTGAAAGAGCAAGAATTTCTTCACCTTTGGCATTACCGTAATTGACAAGTATCAGAGCCTGTTTTTCATAGCAGCTTGCATTACCCTGTCTGTAACCTTTCCAGCCAGCCTGCTCAATCAACCACCCTGCGGAGATTTTATAAAGATCGCCTTCCTTAAAATATTTTATCATTGGAAAGGACCTGAGAAGAACTTGAAACTGTGCCTCTCCCAGTAAAGGATTCTTAAAGAAACTACCAGCATTACCCAGTATTTCAGGATCAGGCAACTTAGCTCTTCTGATGCCTGCAACAATTCCCGAAATATCCTGAATGGTCGGGTCCGCAATATTTCTTTTCCCCAGCTCCTCCTTAATGCCACCATAGTTAAGCCTCAGCTCCGGGGTTTTGGATAATCTGAATACGACTGAACAAATAACAACCTGGTTCTTTAGTCTTCTTTTAAAGATACTGTCCCTGTAACTGAATTCACATTCTTTATTGGCAAGTGTTATCCATTCTTTTTTCTCAAGATTATATGCATGAACACTTTCAATCACGTCAGCGGCTTCGACTCCATAGGCTCCGATATTTTGTATGGGTGCAGCGCCAACCGTTCCCGGTATAAGAGTTAGGTTTTCAATCCCTGCCAGGTCTCTGCTGACAGCATAATCAACAAGGTCCTGCCACTTTTCCCCTGATCCTGCTTCTACCAGAACAAATTTATCGTTTTCCTCAAGAATGCGGATCCCCCTGATTTCATTCTTTATAATAACACCCCTGAAATCGTGTGTGAATAAAACGTTGCTGCCCTGCCCAAGTACCAGCAGATCAGTCATATTATCCGACATGTCACTGAAGCCCGGATATTCAAGGATGTCCTTTAGATCCTCCGGGGCCTTCAGATAAAATATATGCGCGGCATTTATATCAATGCCGAAAGTATTAAAGGGGAGCAGGCTTATATTTTCCCTGTATCGGATCATCCTGACAATAATATAAAAAAAAACTCTTTTAACGAAGTTCTTATTAGATTTGTTATGAGCAAAGACGGGTTCTAAAAAAATATACAATGAAATCATTCGAGGTAACTGGCGGAGCCAGACTTGACGGGGTAATCACTCCCCAGGGAGCAAAGAATGAAGCGCTGCAGGTAATATGCGCCGCGTTACTGACTTCAGAAGAGGTAGTCATATCGAATATCCCTGATATCATCGATGTGAAAGTACTGATTGAGATCCTGATTGATCTCGGAGTGGAAGTGCATCAGGTCAATGAAGACACCTTCAGTTTCAAGGCAGCAAATGTTAAAACAGACAGACTGTACGACCGTGATTTCCTCAGGAAAGCAAGCAGGTTCAGAGGGTCTGTCATGCTTGCAGGACCTTTGCTGGCAAGGTTTAAAATGTCAGTTATTCCGAGGCCGGGGGGAGACAAAATCGGAAGAAGAAGAATGGATACGCATATCATCGGATTTGAGCAATTAGGGGCATCGGCAGAATATCATCAAAATGAGGGATACTTCAGATTGCATGCCTCATCACTGGAAGGAACGGACATCCTGCTTGATGAACCTTCAGTAACCGGAACAGCTAACCTGATTTTTACGGCAGTGATGGCAAACGGTGAAACAACAATATATAATGCGGCCTGTGAACCCTACATCCAGCAGTTGTGTACAATGCTTAACAATATGGGCGCTGATATAAGCGGCATCAAATCCAATTTCCTGAAAATAAAAGGAGTTAAGGCCCTTAAGGGATGCCACCATCGCATTTTGCCTGACATGATTGAAGTGGGATCATTTATAGGAATGGCGGCAATGACGGGATCTACGATAAAAATAAAAAATGCAGGTATTCCGCATCTAGGTATTATCCCGGAGAAATTCAGGCAGCTTGGAATTCAGTTTCGCACTGAGGAAGACGATATTGTAATACCAGAGAATGATATTTATGAGATTCAGAATAATATAGATGGATCTATCTTAACTATTTATGATGCTCCATGGCCCGGATTGACCCCTGATCTGATAAGTGTTTTACTGGTGGTGGCCATTCAGGCAAAAGGCAGTGTACTGATACATCAGAAAATGTTTGAAAGCCGCCTGTTCTTTGTCGACAAACTGATAGACATGGGTGCAAGAATTATTCTGTGTGATCCGCACCGGGCTACTGTAATTGGCCTGGAGCGTCGTCAGAAACTGAGAGGAATTACCATGAACAGTCCGGATATCAGGGCCGGTGTTGCCCTGCTTATTGCTTCAATGAGCGCCGAAGGAAAGAGTATAATCCATAATATCGATCAGATAGACCGTGGGTATCAGTACCTCGACAAGAGACTAAACAATCTGGGCGCCAGAATAAAAAGAATAGATTCTTAATTCGCCATGCATGGCGGTTATCTGTATAACAGGTACTTCTGGCGTACTTGCATGAACTGACTCACATCATCCTGACATGCTTTTATAACCTGATCGACTGTCATCCCCGGCTCCTCAAGCCGCTTTATCAATGCCGGAGGTGACCAAACCAGTGAATCAGGATTGGTTTTCCGGTACGCATCAATGATATTTACAGCTGCCTCAACGGATCTGTATTCTGCAGGGTCTGTCAGCATAATCTCCACACCACCGCACATCTTATTCCAAGGTTTGCCCCTCGGATTGGATCCGGTATCGGTACCCGCAGGCACGAAATATACAGGCCTGAAGTAAGCACCTCTGATACCCCTGGCGTTCAGGTCTTCAGCAGCTTTTTCAGCATCAATCCACGTTGAGCCGGTAATTAGAAAAGGTTTCGTTGTACCCCTTCCCTCTGAGATATTTGTTCGTTCAAAAAGGCATTGGCCAGGATATACTATTGCTGTCTCTAATGTACCCATATTCGGAGAAGGCATCACCCACAGCAATCCTGTATCGTTCCACATCATGCTCCGGCGCCAGCCTTTCATTCTGACCACGGTCAGATCTGCCCCATATCCTTCTGTTTCATTCCACATTGTGGCCAGTTCGCCATAGGTCATGCCGTGACGAAGGGGAAGAGGATGACAGAAGATGCCACCAAGGTCAAGAAGCGGGCCTTCAACGATGCGACCGCCAAGAGGATTTGGCCTGTCAAGCACAATAAATTTTATGCCTGCCTCAGCACACGCCTGCATGGCAAACGACATTGAATATTTAAAAGTATACCATGCAGATCCAACTCCCTGAATATCAAATATCAGTGCATCGAGGCTGTCGAGCCATTCCTTCTTGGGTGCAAAGGTATCTCCGTAGAGGCTGTAAACAGGTATACCTGTGGCCGGATCAGGTTCTCCTTCCTGAATGATCCTTCCCTGCAAAGCTCCACGTACACCATGCTCTGCACCGAACAATGCCACCAGTTTGACTCCAGGGGTGCCTGCAAGGATGTCAATACTGCTTCTCATATCGGAACCTACGGCCGATGGATTGGTTATCAGCCCTACCCTTTTGCCCTTTATCAGGTCAAGCTGGTCCTCAACAAGAACGTCAATTCCCGGTTTGACATAAGGCGGTTTAAGGGCCGGTACCTTTTCTTTCACTGTATATTCAGCAATTATTTCTTCCAGCGAAGGAGCATCATCATATGTGAGATCAGTTACCGCCACTTCTGAGAGGGCGCTTTCATTGCCGAAATGGTCTACGGCAGACACAGCAACAGTGTCGAGCTTTATCAGGACATCTTCCTTGTTTTTAACTGACTGCAAATCTGTCCGTTCAAGATAACTGCGGTTGACGGCAAAGGCGGTGATATTTTCCGACCTGTCAACCGGGCCAAGAATATCGTGCTTCCATTGTGAGCCATACTTATAGTAAACAACCCACCGGGCGATATCCGTATACGTCTTGAGTCTCCATGAGACATTAAGTGAATCGTTTGCTTTTGATAAAATGACTTCCGGTGGAGCAGGTGCCCTCTTATGAAGCCATGGTGAGGCAGGAACGAGCGCCCTGTTTTTATATGGCCCCTCAGCTATGGCTTTCGCAAGCTCCGGAGATCTTGCCAGCGATCCGATATTCCAGTGGATTTCACCGGGACTTTCAGGCAACATGCCGCGTGTGATCATGATCTCGTTTACGGTTTCATCAATCGCTCCCCGCGCCGACTGACTGCCGATGCTTATGCCTGGCCATATGTGTCTTCCTTTTGTGTTCTCCCCGCTCCACCATCCAAGCAGTACCGGGTAGCTCTGTGCCAGCTGGTTGACCGGCCAGTAAAGCTGCGGCGAAAAGTAATCCACCCATCCTTCATTCAGCCATTTCCGGGCATCAGCATAGAGCATTTCAAATTGATTGAAACCTCCTCCGATGGCAGGGGGATTATGCGGTTGCCATATACCGAAGGGACTCAGTCCGAATTTTACATACGGTTTCTCAGCTTTAATTCCTTTATAAACCCGTTTAATAAAGGCATTCACGCTTTCCCTTCTCCAGTCGGCGCGTGATAATTTGCCACCATCCTGCTGATAGGCGTACCAGTCTTCATCGTCAGGGAAATCCTTATCATTATTATAAGAAGGATAAGGGTAGAAATAATCATCAAAATGAATACCATCCAGGTCATATCTCCGCACCAGATCCATAATCACGTTGTAGGTATGATCCTGGGTTCCCTGTTTGGTGGGGATGAGCCACCAGTAACCTTCCCCGAGCTTAACGACAAGGTCAGGGCGCTTTTTTACGATGGAGTTTTCCGACTCCTCGCCTCCGGTGATATGATGTGCACGATAGGGGTTCAGCCATGCATGAAGTTCAATTCCCCTCTTATGGGCCTCTTCGATCCAGAATTCGAGAGGATCATAAAAAGGTTCAGGTGCCTTACCCTGTTCTCCTGTGAGATAATATGACCAGGGCTCAAGGTCGCTCTGGTAAAGCGCATCACATTGAGGTCTTACCTGCAGAATAACAGCATTGAAATTATTCCTGTAAAGCAGGTCGAGGAGTTTAACGGCCTCCGCCTTCTGTTCTTCCACAGGCAGACCCGGTTTGCTGGGCCAGTCAATATTATTGACAGTAGCCACCCACGCTGCCCGGAGTTCCCGTTCCACATACGGTGTGGTACCGTACGGATCTCCTGTTATGGCAACCTTTCTGGCAGCACATCCTGCAAAGACAATCACTAATAATGATGATATTATTACCGGCAGGTATCTCTTAAACATGGTTTCCTTGTATGAACAGTGATTACAAATATATTAAACCGGGGCAAAAAGCAAACACACAGCAAAAGGTAATATATATTTGCGATAGTTTTCTATACCTGCTGCAACCGTTAATGAAAATTCCTCCTTTTTTTTGAGCAAAAACATCATATTTCAAATTTTTTCCTACTTTTACGCCACTTTAAATATGCACAGTTAATATTAAAATGTGTAATTAAAACGAAAACTCATGAAAAAAATCCTTACTGTTGTTTCTGCACTGGTTATTACCGGTTCTCTCTTTGCCGGCGGGCTTGTAACAAATACGAACCAAAGCGCTTATATGGTTCGCATGCTGTGTCGCAATGCTTCAACCGACGTTGATGCTGTTTATTACAATCCCGCAGGTCTGACAAAACTGGCAGACGGATTTCATTTCTCCGTTAATAACCAGATAATCGGCCAGACCAAGACCATCACGAACGATTATTATTTCCTGACAGAAAGGCCGACTACATATATTGGAGAAGTCAGCGCTCCGATATTCCCGGGGGTGTACGCTGTGTACAAGATAAATAAATTCGCTTTCTCTCTGGGATTCAATCCGGTTGGCGGCGGCGGTGGTGCTGAATATGCCACCGGTCTTCCTTCCTTCGAAATGCAGATCGCAAATTTGGTTCCCGGACTGCAGAGCCAGCTCGCCACCCTCGATCAGGGCGTTATTGCTGGCGGCTATCCTGACCCGGGTTTCAATAATGTTTCAGCTTATAATGGGAAAATCTATTTCAAGGGAAGCTCGATCTACTTCGGATACCAGGCAAATGTATCATACGCGCTTACTGATTTCATTTCACTAGCGGTGGGAGCCCGGTATGTTGCAGCAAAAAATACTTATCAGGGTTATATAAAGGATGTGACCATAACAGCTGCCCCGGCTGGATTTACAACTATGACCACTCCGTTTACCGGCACGCCCGGTGACTACCTCAGGGCTATTGCACTGACCCCCTTCGGAGCGTCAAGCGCAGCAACATTGAACGGTTCGGCTACCGTACTCGACGGTAGGACCAATGTGGAGGCAGACGTTGTTGAGCAGGGAAGCGGGTATACACCGATCGTAAGCGTAAATATCACCCCGAATGAGATGTTCAATATTGCACTCAAGTATGAGTTCAAGACCAAACTCGATCTGAAAACCACCGTTAAGGATGGTAAAAATGCAGGAGGAATGTTTGAGGACGGAGCAACAATAGTTGCAGATATGCCAGCCTTCTTATCTGCCGGAATTGGCTTACGCCCGACAGAAAAACTCTACCTTGCCGCAGGGATCAACTACTTCTTCGACAAGAACAATGACTATGACGGCAGTCGCGACCTCGTTGTCAAGATGATTGACAAGAACTTCATTGATTATTCAGCAGGCATTGAATATGCGCTGACCAAAATGTTCAAAATAAGTGCTGGTTACGCAGGTACAATCACGGGTGTGAATGACAAGTATCAGACCGACCAGCGGTACAGTCTTAATACCTCTACCTTTGGTGGCGGTATCGGGCTGACCCTGTCACCGGTGATCGACATCAACCTCGGAGGTATGTACACTCTGTATAAGGACGGCGGAAAGACAACCCCTTCAGGAATTACAGGCGTACCTGATATCCACGAGACATATGACACCAAAACATGGGTCGTAGGAATTGGAGTAGATCTTCACTTCTTAAACTGACCTATATTTATTGAAAGCCCTGCACTGGTTCCAGTCAGGGCTTTTTTCTTAATAAACAATCCCCTCTCTCCGGAGGCTTTCAAGATAGAGTTTCAGGTCAGGAGTATCGGATGTCATCATCCTGTCATACCATGCCCTTGCGGCTTCCTGTCTTCCTGCCTTGTGGTCAATAAGGATGAGAGCAGTGTAAATGGATCCTTCTATCCCAAGGTTAAGGGAATCCGTCTCATTGATTATATCCTCAAAGAGACGGTATGCCGCCATTTCCTCACCTTTGTCCGAAAGGGAATAGGCTTCGTTCAGCCTGTTGTTAAGCGTCTCGTCAGTCAGAACACCTCTGAAGGAGAGACAACCTCCGGTGCACTCTTCTACAATTGAAAACCACGGTAAC
>JADGPV010000144.1 GCA_017882245.1 Bacteroidales bacterium
ATCATGCGACAAGGTGGAACTGTTTCTGAACGGGAAGTCTCTTGGTAAGAAGGAAACTAACAGGGCAACAGAGTTTACTGCCGGTTGGGATGTGCCTTACGCTACCGGAGAACTGAAAGCAGTAGGCTACAAGGGGAAAAAGAAAATAGCTGCAGCGGTTTTAAAGACCGCCGGAACGGTTTCTTCAATAAAAATCTCTCCCGACAGATCTGAACTATTTGCTGACGGCCAGGATCTTAGCTATGTAACCGTCGAATTGACGGATGCAAATGGGATAAGAAACCCCAAAGCCGATAATCTGGTGAAGTTTACTATTAACGGAGAAGGAACTATTGTGGGAGTTGGCAATGCCAATCCTGTAAGTATTGAGAGTAATCAGTTACCTCAGCGTAAGGCATGGAAGGGCAGATGCCTGGTTATAATAAAGTCAACGGGAAAGCCCGGAACAATAAGTCTGTCTGCATCCGTAGACGGCATACCCGCAACTATTTTGAATATTACCGCAAAATAGAATTACCGGGTTATAATCCGGAACTCTTTTTTGCGTTATAATAATATGGAACTTCCGGCGTTATTCTAATTCACTTAAAAACCTCTGGATGAGTAATAAACACTAATAAATTCATAACTTTACACTCTGTATTAAACAAATGTTTTACATAAAACTCTGATATCATGTACAAGAACAAATTATTTGCATTTTTAATGATCATCGGCCTGGTCCTAATGGCTGGCTGTGAGAAGGACCCGCTGGCAACTCTGACAACTACGGCTGTCAGTGATATTACATCAATCTCAGCTATAAGCGGAGGTAATGTAACAGTCGCATCTGATGCAACTCTGACTGCGCGCGGTGTTTGCTGGGCTATCACACCCAAGCCCACTGTTGCCAGTAATAAAACCAATGACGGGACTACTTCGGGTAGTTATACAAGCACTCTAACCGGCCTGGTCTCAAACACTCCGTATTATGTCAGGGCTTATGCCACCGCCGGAGGTGAGACTTATTACGGCAATCAAGTTACTTTTACCACAACTGCTTCTACTGAGCTGATTGCGAATGGTGATTTCGCACTTCCGAATAATACAACAGAATACACTCCGATCAGTTTGATTCCTGATTGGCTGACTGATGATACAGGGGAGAATAGCGGTCGCGGTTTTGACAATGGAAATGCAATAGGATGGCAATGGGATGGTACCAGTGGCATTTACCAGGTTGTCGGAACTGTTCCTTCAACAGCTACTAAGTATGATGTCAGTTTTGATGTTGCATGTTCATATTCATATTGGGCGAGCTCCACATTTAACATAGATGTTTATATGATTTTCAGCGCCTTTACAGGTACGAATCCTGCAACCAGAGTACCAATTGATTCCATTACATTTACCGCTGCCACAGACCCATATATGACCTGGGTACACAAGACAGGTGAGTATTTATTACCGGCCGGAAATGCACATGCAGGAGAGAATCTGGCAGTTGAGATTGAAATTTTTAATTCCAGGGACTGGGGTTATGATGAATCATGGACATACCTCGATTATGACAATGTAAGCGTGATGCAGTCTTCAGGCAAGTAACAGAAGGTTAGTACGTAACCTGAAATATAAAAAGAAGGTGTCTCAATTTTCGGGACACCTTTTTTTTGTCCATTGCCTGCATAATTAATACCTTCATCCTTTCAAACATACAGACCAATGAACTGGATTGACTTTATCATCATCGCCCTGCTGGCCTTCGGGCTGATACAGGGTTTCATTGACGGAGTGATAATCGAGATAGCAAAGCTGGCAGCGTTGATACTGGGCATCTGGGGAGCTATTCACTTCTCGGGCTGGACTGCTGACAAGCTCTCCGGCTGGTTCGACATGCAGGCGACCTGGACAGGAGTTGTGGCCTTTGCAATCACTTTTGTTGTTATTGTCCTGGGAATTAACCTGCTCGGCAGGCTCCTTGATACGATAGTTAAGTCAGTGTCTCTGGGCTTCCTGGTAAAATCACTGGGAGCTGTCTTCGGGGTGATAAAAACTGCCTTGATCCTCAGTGTCGTCTTCGTTTTTCTTAATACTATTGACGAAAAAAGACACTTCCTTCCCTCCGCAACAATAGAAAAATCATACCTCTATAACCCTATCGCTGATATCATCCCGGCAATTTTCCCGATGATTGAGGGAGGCGATCTGCTTGATAGTTTTAACCGTCATAAAAACAAACCGCAGAATGTGACCATCTGACCGGTTTTGATATCTTTGCGACACTGAATTTTGAGTTGCCGATGATGAATTTTGTTGAAGAGCTGAGATGGAGAGGGATGATACATGATATCATGCCCGGTACGGAGGAGTTTCTGCTTAAGGAAAAAACCGCGGCATATGTCGGGTTTGACCCTACTGCTGATTCACTGCATATAGGGCACCTGGTGGGAGTGATGATGCTGAGGCACTTCCAGAATACCGGACACAGGCCGATCGTACTTATCGGCGGCGCCACGGGAATGATAGGAGATCCTTCCGGAAAATCAGATGAGCGTAACCTCCTTGACGAGGAGACACTGCGCCATAACCAGGAGGGGATGAAAAAACAGTTTGAAAAGTTCCTTGATTTTGAATCAACCTCCCCTGACAGGGCAATACTGGTTAATAATTATGACTGGATGAAGGAATATTCTTTCCTTGGCTTTATCCGGGACATAGGAAAGCACATCACGGTCAATTATATGATGGCGAAAGATTCAGTGAAAAAGAGGATTGACTCCGACACCGGTCAGGGAATGTCATTCACAGAGTTCTCGTATCAGCTGGTTCAGGGCACCGATTATCTCTTTCTCTATAACAATTATGGCTGCAGATTGCAGATGGGCGGCTCCGACCAATGGGGGAATATTGTAACGGGTACAGAGCTCATCAGGCGCAAGAACGGCGGAGAGGCTTACGCAATGACCTGTCCGCTTATAACGAAAAGTGACGGACAGAAATTCGGCAAGACTGAGACAGGCAATGTATGGCTTGACCCGGCGAAGACCACGCCATATCAGTTTTACCAGTTCTGGCTCAATGTGGCGGACGATGACGCAGAAAAGTTCATTAAGATCTTTACCATGCTCCGGCGCGATGAAATAGACGACCTGGTAAAAGCCCACCGGGCCGGGCCGCACCTCCGTATACTCCAGAAACGCCTTGCCGAGGAAGTGACGGTGATGGCGCACTCGAGAGCGGACTATGATGCAGCAGTGGAGGCTTCTCAGATACTTTTCGGAAAGGGAACAACAGAGCAGCTGCACCGGATGGATGAGAATACCTTTCTTGCTGTCTTCGAAGGTGTGCCTGCATATGACATAAATCCAAACCTGTTATCTGCAGGTATTACCATATCAGATCTTTGTGCGGTGCATACCGCGATCACTGATTCAAAGGGAGAGTTCAGGCGCCTGGTGCAGGGAGGAGGGGTCAGCCTCAATAAGGAGAGGATTGACGATCCTGAGATGCTGATTAAATCGGACAAACTGCTGAATAACAAATATCTGCTGCTCCAGAAGGGGAAGAAGAGCTATTATCTTATCAGGGTCAGATAAAAATAAAACCGGACGCAATGAAGAGTAATTTTAAAGCTGAATTCAAACCGGACTCAATTGATCTGATAAATTTCATCATCAGTCATTTCAGGATATTTCTTATCACAGGAATCATGGCAGGGATATTATCTGTTGTGATATCACTGCTGATCAGGCCGCTCTATGAGTCGAAAGTCATCCTTTATCCGGCAGCAAACATTACCGAATCACGTACTCTGCTCGGAGAGGCCACTTCAAACACAACACTATTCGGTGATGATGACGCAACAGAGAAGCTTTTACAGGTAATAAACAGTGAACAGGTAAGGGAGTACCTGAAAAAGAAATACAATCTTGCTGATCATTACAGGATTAAACCTTCAGAGAAATATCCCAATACGATCGTTGCGGAAAAGATGGACAGATATATCCATTCTTCCAAAACCTCTTTCGGTTCGGTTGAGATCCGGGTCAGGGACCGCGACAGGGAGCTGGCATGCGCCATGGCTAACGATATCGCTTTGCGGAGTGACACTATCTTCAATGACCTTCAGCGCAATGCTGCTTCCGTAATGCTTGATGAGATCAGTAGGAGCTATGAGTTGCAGGACCGACGCGTAAGACAGTATGAGGATTCCCTTAAAAACCTCGAGGGTGCAGCCATTCTGAAGGCTTATGCCACTCTTGAAACGGAGACCGATTATCTTGGACTTATCAGGGGAAGGTACCTGGAGGCTCTGGCGCTGAGCCAGCAGACCATGCCGTACACACTCATAGTAGACAGGGCGGTGGCGGCTGAGAAGAAAGTTTATCCGCGAAGAAGTGTCATGGTCATCGTGTCAACCCTTTCTGTCCTTCTACTGGTCGCCCTGATATTGTTTGTGGCTGAAGGCATGAAGGTGCACCGCACTGATGACCGGTCCTGAGTTGCTTATATGGCTTATCCCCGCAGCGCTGGCTGTGGTCCTGCTGGCTGTGCTTTCACTGGAGCGTCTCTTGCTTCTGACACTTTTTCTTACACCTCTTTCAATACAGATCAGTTATCTGACCGGCAAGGCCGGCTTTGATCTTTCCCTGCCAACAGAGCCGATACTTGCACTACTTCTCCTGGTAACTGTTTTCAAGCTCATTGTCACACGTGAATTTTCTTCGAAGCTTCTGAAGCACCCCGTGACTGTTCTTATAGGTCTGTATCTTGCATGGACGCTGGTGACTTCACTGACCTCAACTATGCCCGGGGTCTCTTTCAAGACGCTTGCCTACCGCATGTGGTTCATAGCCGGTTTCTATCTTGTCACGGCACAGCTGTTCGTCAGTGACCGGTTTACCCGGAGGTACATCATCGCTTATGCAGCAGGACTCGCTGTCGTGGTGATTTTTTTCCTTGCCAGGACCGGAAGTGCAGGTCTGCTGAACCAACAGTTCGCGCATTCGGCATGCTATCCCTTTTATAAGGATCACACATCGTTTGGCGCCTCGATGGCTTTTCTTATGGCGCCCCTGACTGTAATGCTCTTCAGAAAAGGCGAAAGCCTGCCTCACAGGATACTCTTGTCAGTTCTAATTATTCTTTTTGTCACCGGGTTCATTTTTTCGTACAGCCGGGCTGCCTGGGTGAGCCTGATAGCAGCACTGGCACTTTCTTTCATCCTGTGGTTAAGAATGCCTGTGAAGCTTCTTACGGTGGCTGCAGCGGGATTTATTATTGCTGTTGTTTTCTCGGCCGGATGGATCTGGCAGAGGATGGACAGTACAACAGAGGATTCATCCGCTGATCTGGGACAGCACCTCAGGTCATCTTCGAATATTTCCACTGATCAGTCTAACCTTGAGCGCATAAACAGGTGGAAATGCGCTCTTAAGATGTTCGGTGAAAAGCCTTTCTTCGGATGGGGCCCGGGAACTTATCAGTTTAAATACGGTCCGTTCCAGAAAGCCTCCGACCGGACAATAATCAGTACAGATTTTGGCGATGCCGGCAATGCTCACAGTGAATACCTCGGGACGCTCAGCGAGTCAGGTTTACCCGGAGCACTGATCTTTCTTATAATGACTTTCCTTATGCTTATAACAGGAATCAGGGTATGGTACAGGGAAAAGAAAAAATTTACCGGATATTTTGCCCTGGCCATCATTACGGGCCTGATGACCTATGTCATTCACGGTATCATGAACAGCTTCCTTGACAGTGACAAGATCGCAGCGCTCTGGTGGGGGTTCGCTGCAATACTGGTGGCGATGGATCTGAAGGTAAAAGAGAAACAGCCGGAGGTGGTCAGAAAGTAAACCCCCTCGCCCGGTGGTTAATCATACTCAATAAGCTATTATCTATGGAATTTCAAGGGCAAGGATTGACACATCATCAAAGAGATCCGGGTTACCGGCACGGATATCCAGGTCTTCAATAAGCGCGGCAATGTTTTCCGAAATAGGCCTTGAGTTTGGAAAGTGTTTAACGACCGTTGAGGCGCCGAGGAAGTTTCCGTTATCATCTGTCAGCTCAGAAAGACCGTCAGTATAACAGATTATTTTTGTCGGACGTTTAACGGAGATCTTCTCTTTACCGACTAATGGAATTTCATCTAGCATACCCACACCGACGCAGGTTTGCCTGAGCATTGATGAAGTACCGGAGAGGATATCTATTATCACCGGAGGAGTGTGCGCCGCATTGACGTACTCAAGTATTCTCGTGTCAAGGTTGTATCGAGCGATAAAGAGTGTGATAAAACATTCACCTGATGAATTCAGAACAACCACGGTATTCAGTTTATGCAAGAGCGCCCCGAGATCAACATCAGCCGTGAAGAGCACCCTCAGGGCAGCCTGGAAGTTTGACATCAGCAGGGCGGCTGACATACCCTTTCCGGATACATCCGCAATACAGAAACCTACAGTTGAGTCAGAAAGAGTGAGAAAATCATAATAATCACCTCCAACCTCATAATGCGGATTATAAAAGCCATGAACCCTGATCCTGTTGTTTGCCGGCAGCTTCTTGTTGTCAGGGATGAGCATCATCTGCATGCGCGCTGCAAGCTCCAGCTCTTTTCGCAGGGCTTCCTGCCGAAGGCTCTCTCTGAACAGCCGCTGGTTCTCAATAGCAACCACTATAATGCTTGAGATCGTCTGTATGAAATTCAGGTGTTTGACCACGGGGCTCATTCCCTCAGCTTCCTCGTCAATATCTCCTATCAGCACAAAAGCTATATGGATATTATTGTTGAGGACCGGAATAATTATGTCTACGGCTTCGAAAGGTTTTTTATGAACTTCAGTGGTGATTTCGGTATAACATTTGAGGTCACGGTCAACATCAATTTTATTGCGAAAATTTTCCGGGAAACCCGAGTTGAGAAGTATCTCCCACTTCTCGCCGAACTTGAATAAAAGAATTTTACCGATACCCAGGTCTTCGCGGAGGATAGACTCATACTTCCTCAGCAATCCGGCTGTGGGAAGGTTGGCGTTGATTGAAAGGGTAATGTCGAGCAGGGCGTCGAGTTTGAACTTCGACATCTTAAGTCTGTCCTTCGGGAGCCTGCTCTCATCCATAACAGCAGCGTCAGCCCTTGACCCTCTCTATGTAGGAACGGTCGCGCGTATCCACGCGGATCTTGTCACCCACATTGACAAAGAGAGGTACCATAATGGTCGATCCGGTTTCGATTGTGGCCGGTTTGAGTGTGTTGGTGGCAGTATCGCCACGCAGGCCGGGCTCTGAGTAAGTCACTTCCATTACAACGTTGACAGGGAGATCAACAAGAAGTACATTCTCCGTGTCGGCATGAACAACTACCTCAACCGTTTCACCTTCCTTGAGGAGATCACTGTTCTCGAGCAATGATTCCGGTACTGTTATTTGTTCAAATGTCTCAAGATGCATAAGGTGATACCCCATGTCATCACGGTAGAGATATTGATACGGTCTTCTCTCGACGCGAGCCACATTGACCTTTGTTCCTGAGCTGAATGTGTTATCAAGTACCTTGCCGGTAGTTACATTTCTCAGTTTGGTACGTACGAAGGCCGGTCCTTTACCTGGTTTGACATGCTGAAACTGTATTATGGTATACAGATCATTATTGTATTCAATTACAAGCCCGTTTCTGAAGTCTGCCGTTGTTGCCATAAAAGACTAAAAATTTCTTTTGTTATTTAATGAATTTCAGCGGTGTTTTAAGCCCCTCACTTTTTATCATTTCCACGTGAAATGCCCCCACAAAGATATCAAATCGTACCTTAACCGGTATAAAATTTTCATCAGCGGAGAACCACATCACCATATCTTCATCTGTTTCAAAGACCCGGCCTACCTCTGTAACCGGATGGAACCTGTAGCACATGATCCTGCCATCCCTGACTTTTACGGTTTCCATACCCTTGTATCTCAGAATAATAGGATAAAGTTCATCGCCGAACCAGGTTGTCATTGTAAATGTCTGTCCGGGTATCAGTGTATCGGCATTTGCCAGGTGATATTTTCTAAACCAGTAAAAACATGATACAACATCAAGCAGCCCTTTCGGGGCGGTGTGTTTGCCAGACCGGTCGCTGAAAACCAGGGTTGAATCGATACTTGAAGTATGATCAAAAGCCACTTCGTTATACATGCGGTATCGTCCCTCATGTATATTTCTTATTGAGAATACAGGCAGGTCGGTCTCCGGGTTAATGTAACTTTCATAAGTGTCCCTTACATGGTAAAGGGCATCGGCGATACCTACTGTCTGTCCCGTTGCAACAGCATGCCAGACAGGTTCTCCCTTATAGAGACCCTCTTTAATTTCAAGGAAGCCCTCGCCGCTGCCAACAAGACCGTATCTTATCTGGTATGAAATTTTTTCACCCGGCGAATATGGCTGTTCCTGAGCTGATATCACCTGAAATGCAATGCTGACGATAATAAATATTGCTAATAATGTTTTTTTCATTTCGAAAAAATATTTCTCAGAGGAGCAGCTTTTTAGGGATGGTCGCAATGAATTCTTTAAGGTAATAAGGTTCAAAGTAGGCTACGTCCTCAAAACGCTTTTCCCTCAAGGCATTTACCGATGGCATGTGCAAATATGATGCCGACAGGCTGAAACCGGAGGCAAAGATAGCATTATCGTTCTTAATTGTCGACCTGCATTTATCTGCCCCATTGCCGAAGAAAATGATCCTGCCTGATATGAGATAGTCGCTGTAGGAGGTCTCGGTAATGATATCTGCTGAAGTTTCTTTTAACATCCTGCCATCAGCGGTAAAGAGTGCATTATATACCTCCATCCGTCTGGCATCTATCATCGGGCAGAGTAACACATTGCCTCCTTCGGGAAGGGGATTCACGGCAAGATAACCGTGGCACATGGCGGTGAGGGTATTTATGCCGATGAGGGGTATCCCGGCGCCGTAGGCGATGCCTTTGGCTACGGACACCCCTATTCTCAGCCCTGTATATGATCCCGGACCTTTGCTGACTGAGACAGCATCAAGCTGGACTGCTGTGACGGATGCTTCTTTCAGAAGATCCCTGATTATGACAGTGAGCATTGAGGAATGCGACATTCCCGGCGGAGCCTCCGCCACGCTTATAACGCGGTTTTCATCGCATAAGGCAGCCGAACAGACTCCGGTTGCTGTCTCAATGCAAAGGATCATCTGCGGAATAAATTCCTGTTTATCCTATTTCTTCTTTTTCTTATCAGTGGCGAAGAGGGCTTCTTTGTCTACAACTTCAATAAGGGTGGAGTCGGACAGCTTTTTGTTTATGGCACTGAAAGGCTGAACAATGACTTCTTCACCTTCCTTAAGTCCGCTGAGGATCTCAATGTTGACGTTATCCTGGATGCCTGTCTTTACGTCACGGGCAAGGGCCATGGTACCGTTAGAAACAAAGACAAGGGTGCGCGTGTTTTCGATGCCGGTCATCTCTTTCTTTGTTGTGTCTGTGCGTGTTGTTACGGACTGAATGGGAACAGTAAGGATATTGGCCTTTCTGCTGGTGAAAATGTCAACTGATGCAGACATGCCTGGTCTGAAAGGACTCGGATTCTTCTCACTGATCAGATCAGCATATGACTCGCGCAATATGAGTATCCTCACATCAAAGTTAGTCACCTGGTCTGAAGTGATGGTGGTACTCTTGGCCGAGTTAGCTATCTCGGTCACAACACCTTTGAAGTCGCGATCAAGGTAGGCATCTACCTCAACTTTTGCCGTGTCTCCCAGCTTCACCCTGATGATATCATTCTCATTGACCTCGACAACCACTTCCATCCGGTTCAGGTCGGCAACACGCAGAACCTCGGTGCCTGTCATCATGGTTGCTCCGATCACCCTCTCTCCCAGTTCAACCGACAGGCTTGAAATAGTACCTGACATCGGGGAGTAAACAGTGGTCTTTATAACGTTTTCGTTAGCCTCTTTCAGTGACGCTTCGGAGCTCTTCACGGCAAATATTGCGCTTTCTTTCTCTGCTTTTGCCACTTTGTACTGAGCCTCAGCCTGCTCAAAATCCGACTCTGATATTGTTTTTTCATCCCACAGGGCTTTGCTTCTCTTGTAAGAGAGTTCTGCCTGTATAAGCTGTGCATCTACCTGCGAAAGGCGTGCCTGCGATGAGCTTACTGCAGCCGTGGCGCGCTCACGGGCAGATATGTAGATCTCGGGTTTGATCTTGAAGAGAAGAACGCCCTTCTGGACAAAATCGCCCTCTTTCACATGTAGTTCAACGATCTCGCCGGAAACATCGGGGCTTATCTTGACTTCCTTCTCAGGCTGTATCTTGCCATTGGCTGTCACCGATTCTACAATAGGCATCATAACGGCCTTCTCCACGGCAACTTTTACGGTAGCAGCCTTACCAAACCAGCCCTGCTTTTTACCGATAACGGCAACAATGATTAGAAGCACTACAATTGGAAGGAGGATCTTGAGTATCTTACTGTTTTTCATGACCTGGGGAGTTTCATAATTATTTTGCTAAAATAGTAATATGCTGTAATGTAAGGGGTATTCCTCTGTAAAAGTCAAGGACTTTGGTCTTAAAAACATACTCGTATTTGGCCTGTGCCAGTTCGCTCTGCGCATTAAGCAATTGTGTCTTTGACTGATTGTAATCGACTGCCGTCACCATACCAACGCTGAGCTTCTGTTCAGCATAGCGGAATGCCTCTTCCATTGATGCTACTGCCTTCTGACTTGAATAGTATCTTTTAAGTGCACCCTCGGCATCAGTATATGCCTGCTGGATATTCTTGTAAAGCTGCTTCTTTGTATTTTCAAGCTCGTATTGCGAATTCTCAATGCCCAGTTTGGAGTTTCTGATCCGGGTATTTACCATCCATCCGTTCAGTATCGGGATGTTTAGTGAAAAGCCAACAGCGCCGTTCCTGTTAATATCAAGCTGGGTACCAAAGCTGTAAGGTTGCAGTGTCACAAGATCGATCCTGTTATCTGAATATGCTGTTCCCCAGGAAGCACCAAAAGAGAGTTGAGGGCTCCTGCCGCCCCTTGCGATGGCCAGATCATATTCAGCTCCTTTCAAATTAAATTCGGCACTCCTGATCTCAGGCCTGATTTGTTCTGCAACCGAGTAAATGGAGTCAGGATTACTCTTAAACGCTACTGTCTCCAGTGCAATTGCAGGTATTTCAACGGCGAAGTTGTCAGCTGAAGGTAATTCAAGCAGCTGAGCCAGTGTCAGAACGGATATGGCCAGCTGGTTCTGAAGTGTTATCATCTGGAGCTCTTCACGTGCAGCCTGTGCTTCAATATCAAGCAGGTTACCACGTGCAAGACTTCCTGCATCGACGAGTTTTTTGGTGTGGTCAATCTGTTGTTTTGTCAGCTCAACCTGTGAGGCGATGGTTGATACCAGTTCGTTATTTAAAAGTATCTGGAGATATGCAAGCGCAACATCAAGGGAAACGTTATCCCTGAAACCTGCAAGATCCTGTTCGCTGGCAAGAAGCACATACTGGTTCTTCTTAATAGTATTGTAGTTAACCAGGCCATTGAATAATGACATGTTTGAACTGACAGAGAAATTGTCCGACTGAACGGTTTTGCCCTGGGTATAATTGTTGGACGTCCTGTCATATGCACGGCCAAAAGAATAATAATGAGAGGCACTCCCGTTAAGAGAAGGAAGGAGATTTAATTTTGACTGTCCAAGGCTGGATTGCTGATACTCAGTCATGATCTCCTGCTGTTTTATCTGGATGTTGTTATCCAGGGCATGTGCAATACACTCCTCAAGGGTCCACTGTTTCTGCTGTGAAAAGAGCGTCAGAGGACTCAACAGAATGATGAGGCTAAAGGAGATAAATGTTCTTTTCATGTTTTCAAATAAAAAATTTTAACGAAGCTACGAAGATAGGAAATTGATCAGTATATTAAAGACATCAAAGATATTATCATGCTGCATCATCATACTTCAGACCAGTACCATTTTTTCCATATATTTGCAGGCAGGATTTTTCAGGTTAACTAAAATACGCCAGATAATGAGCAACAAAGGATTAACTCTTGAACCGGGAGTGATCTCCGGTGACGATGTAAAGAAGCTGTTTGATTACGCCAACAAGAATGATTTTGCAATTCCGGCGGTCAATGTTGTCGGTACGGATACGGTTAATGCCGTTCTGGAAACAGCACGCGAAGTGAATTCGCCTGTAATAGTTCAGTTTTCAAACGGGGGAGCACATTTTTTTGCCGGCCAGGGCCTGACAAAAGAGGGTCAGACCGGAGCAATAGCCGGAGGAATATCCGGTGCTCTTCATGTGCATAACGTGGCAGAATACTACGGTATCCCGGTGATCCTTCACACTGATCATGCAGCACGCAAACTACTTCCCTGGATAGACGCCCTGCTGGATGCAGGCGAGGAGTTTTATGAGACCAATGGCATACCGCTTTTCAGTTCTCATATGCTTGACCTCTCTGAGGAACCCCTGAAAGAAAATATAGAGACATGCAAGAAGTACCTTGAGCGAATGAGTAAGCTGGGAATGACGCTTGAGATTGAGCTTGGAGTAACGGGAGGCGAAGAGGATGGTGTTGACAATACAGGTATCCACAGCTCCAAACTTTACACTCAGCCTGAAGATGTGGCGTATGCCTATGAAGAGCTTCTTAAGGTCTCAACGAACTTTACCATCGCTGCATCATTCGGTAACGTACACGGGGTGTACAAACCGGGGAACGTGACCCTGAAGCCTGAGATACTTATGAACTCACAGGAATATATCCGGAAGAAGTATAATACCGGCCCCAATCCTGTTAATTTCGTGTTTCACGGAGGATCGGGATCCGAGAAGGAAAAGATCACCGAAGCCATTAAATACGGTGCAATAAAAATGAACCTTGACACAGATATGCAGTGGGCGTTCTGGGCAGGTGTCAGGAATTATTATGAGGATAAGAAGGGTTACATGCAGGGACAGATAGGTAATCCTGAAGGAGATGACAAGCCCAATAAGAAGTATTATGACCCGAGGGTATGGCTGCGCAAGGGGCAGGAAAGCTTTATTGCAAGGCTTAAAGAGGCCTTTACAGACCTTAATGCACTGAACAGGCTATAATACTTATTAGTACTGTAACATAAAGCAGGTCAGCCATTTATCGCTGACCTGCTTTTTTATTGTTAATAAATCAACATTTCCGGGCCTGTATTTGCCATGGTTCAGGGCTATTTTAGTATAAAATATAAAGCCGGATTGAAACGCGTACATCTCACTGAAGAGAAGATAAAGAGAACGACCAATCTCACTCTCAGGCTTAATGAGCGGGAAGCGAAAGCTCTCAACATCTACTGTCAGCGTTTCAGGGTCAGGAGCAAGTCGGATTTCATGCGCCGCACGATAATGCAGGCGATCATCGGCAGGTTTGATGCTGAGCATCCGACACTGTGGGAGCAGGGGGAGCTTACCCTTTTTTCGCACGAGCTGAAAAATAACTGATAATAGCAGGCGGGAAACCTTATTTTATTATTTTTGTGGATGCCACAGCAAGGGGGTACATTTTTGTCTGCGGCTTTTATGGGAATGAATATCATTAAAATAGAGCCTACAAAGGTTACACCAGGAGTGCTTTTCCTCGAAGGGCATCTTGAGATCAAGGGCAGGTCGATACCCCAGGACGCGTCTGAGTTTTACCGTCCCCTTGAAGAGTGGGTTACAGAATATATTGCCCTGACTGATGTCAGAACGCGGGTGGCCTTTACATTTGATTTCATAAACACCGCATCAACCAAATGGGTATATGCCATAATAAAGAAGCTGGCGCTTTACAATGATGTTCACAACAAAGTCTCGATAGAGTGGTTTTATGAAAGGGGTGATGATGATCTATACGAGCTTGGTCAGATAATTCACTCTTTCATTGACTGCCCGGTTATCTTTTACGAGACTGAGCAATCCTGAATTAAAAAAAAGAGATTATTTTTGCACCGCCTTATCAGGCGCTGATTGACCCATGGTGTAATTGGCAACACGTCGGATTTTGGTTCCGCAGAGTCCTGGTTCGAGCCCAGGTGGGTCAACTTAAGTTATTGATATTCAATATATTACACTTTAAAGAACAACCCGGGTACGGAAGAAGTACGGATACTATTAAAAAGTATCATATCTCCGGGAGAGTAAATTTAATAGAAAAAGACTACCAAGACAAAGGTGGTTTTTTTCTTTTTGAAGAGGTAGGATGTCATTGTCCTTTTTCATCTTCCGAAATGCATGATCAGTTTACCGAAAAAAAGCATTTGCCATATACTTCCCTATCATCTCCGTTATTTTTTCCGAAAATGTTCACTACATAATCCCCTTTGTTGTCTGATGTATAAAAAGAGATGGTGGTTTTTTGACCGGCAGAAAGCTGAATATCCGGATTCCAATATAAAAGATTTCTCCGATCAGGAATCCTTGAATCGTAAGAATTTTCGCCAAAAGTGAAGTCGGAGTTTTCATCCGAAAATAAATCAAAAGCAAAGAACATGCTGTTTTTATTCAAATCTATTCCGGCAAAATCTTTATTCTTTGAATAAATGCTTAACAATCCACTGTATTTCATATTGCCTACCATATATCCACTTTCAATCGCCTCAACTCTTTCAATTCTGTCTAGCGGTAATTTTAACAGCCGATCATCATTATTCACCGGGATATTATCCAGAAAGATCAGGGGAGGATAATTTGAAAAGCCTGTACTACCTGATATTTTTAGCTCAGTTTCCCCTTTGTTATAAACCACGTGTGCTTCAAGGACAATTTCAATAAAAAACTCTTCAATATTCGGCAATTCAATATATTTTTTAGTATAGTAAGTATGCCTCCCGCTCCCATAAAAAGCAACCGGTTGGTGATGATTGGTCCGCATTTTTTTTGCTGTATCAGGGTATGAGAAAAATTTTTCATTCAGTTGCATGTTAACCATCATATCCCGGATAAGGTGCTTTTCATCTTCATTGAGGATGAATGCAATGTAAGGCAATATTACAGGACGATTGCAAAAGCTGTTATCAATTAAAAACTGCGAAAGTCCGGTATCCGATGCTTCAGACTGAATGAAAAAATCATATTTTCCATACAAGTCCGGGAGAGAAAAGATAAACCGGCCTTTATCCCTTGTTTGGTAAACAGAAAAGAATTCTCCATTTGCAGGTTCCGAAAGATTAACTAATAGGTTTTTCTTCGGGACATTCGATGTTTTATCTATAATTTTACCTGAAATGGTAATTCCCGATATTTCGGGCAGATATTCGATATCCCCCCATTTTATTCCGGATGGCTCCAATTCAGGTTTAAGAAAAAGGAAAGATGTATCGATTGACCCGGCTTTAACTACGGACACACAAAAATCATGACAGACAACAGATTTGTCATTGTTGATATATAGTTCGACTTCGGCTTTCTCTCTTGGCTGATACTGACTTTTATTCATGGAACAATGGATGCCCTGTATGAATTCTTTTGATGGCCTCAAGTTTAATATGGATTTCCGGGAATCAGGAATTTCTGACGGGCCGGCGTCTATCTCCGCGTTAAATGGATTGACAATTTTAATCAGCCGGTATGCATAATCATTTGCTGAAAAATTTCGCATCCATTTTGTATAAGCCCGCAAATAATAATTACCTGAAAGAAGGTCTCCCGGGATTCGCAGGCTGGCTGATGAACCTGATTTATCAAGCTTAAGTTTCAGACTGGCCAGTTTGACTCCATTCCATTTTATCAGTTCAACATATAACACCTTGCTCCACATGATAGAATCCGCCCCACTTATGCAGGAATAGTCGGCAGTAAAGAAAATACTTTCATTCACACAATAAATGTTACGGTCCGTGAAAAGCCGGATCCTCTCTCCCGGTCCGGCAATGGTTGTGGAATCTGGTATTCCCAATAGTCCCGTCTGACAGTTGACGTCAAAACCGGTCAGAAGGATTACAGCATAGAAAAGGAGCGCTTTTTTCATTGTCCTTTCTTTGTATTTCTATGTCCAAGCAGTTAAGCAAATCATAAACCATCTTTTATTCATCCTATTCCCAGAAATCAGGTTTCCGGGCAACCCCGCCAAGCCACCTGCAATCTACACACCATGGCGTTAAGTAAATCGAATATTGACTACCATATTGTACACTAATGTAATAGGGCGCTTCAGGAAGAACATCAGCAAATCCTATCAATTGGGAATATATACACGCAGCAATATCGTGGAAATTGGTTGATTCACAATAGGTCCCTATAGAACTGCATGAAAAACCCTCAGGGGAAGTAAGACTTTTTATAAACACGCGTTTTATAGTACAGGAAGCGACCCAGAAAAATCCCATCACCTGTTCGTCCGGGTTATTGATATTATGGATATTCGATTTTGGCTGGCTGGGTTGGATGGTATAGATATTACCGGATTCATTTAATTCCCTTTCTTTTTCATACCAGTATTCATAGGCATCAGCATTTAAAGCGTATTGTTCAATAGTTGCACAATATTTAATACTCACCTTGGGGGAATGACTATCAAGGAAATGCAGCGGAACTTTTTTTATACGGTTCTCGGATAAATTAATCGTTGATGCACAATATAAGCCGGTAACATCTTTGGTTTTCCAGCAACGGTATAGACTATCGGATGGGTAGAAGCGTTTGATGGTCTGTCCGTCATATACACCCCATATCTCCTTATCGGCGTGGCTCTCCCATGTTTCCTCCAGCACCCAGCGATAGTACCTGGAGGCATCTTCTGGGGCATCCAAATCAACATAAAACTGCATTCCCTCGGTAGATTCCTCGCCGGTGACGGAAGAATAATGGTATTCAGGAATATAATAGACACTGTCGACCGGAGTGGTTTCCAACAACCACTGATAGTCCGATTCATAACCATCTCCTGACAAAGTAGTGAAAATCAGTTTAAATTGCTTATTGTAGTTCAGCCATGCATCATCAATGTTTGCAACATATTTCCCGGGTGATTCTTCATCAAATACAAACTCATTTCCGGTATTATCAATGATCCTCACATTGCAGTTTTCCACGGGCAGATATTCGGGTTGTGATATTGGAGAGGTCTTTGAAATCTTGATAACCTGAGTTTCACGGCCTTTTATGATACTTCCGTCTACCACCAACAGCCCGCTTTTTCCCTGAATATCGGGTTCATATGGGCTGATACATTGCGTTAAAAACAACATAAGGCTAATTATTGCCATAATTATACAGTACCTATATTTTGTGGCAGTGATGATTTTCATACAGATCACTTGCTTATTTTTGAAATTCACAATTAATCGTTAAGATAGTTGCCAAATTTATAATTCCAGGAAAGTGTAAACAAGGGTACTCCAAATATTGACATTTTTTGCCCTTGCACTTTGCCATTTTGAGCACTATAATATACTGAATAAGCATTTTTACGCCCCAGGGCATTATACAGATTAATAGTCCAGTAACTGTGAATGACTTTCTTTTTGTAAAGGTTGCCCTCCAGTTTTATAGATAAGTCCAGTCGTATATAATCAGGTATCCGGTACTCATTTCTTTTTGAAAAATGCAGCATCTCCTGGCCTTCGGAATAATATACAGATTCCGGATAGGTAATCGGACGACCGGTTGTATATACAAAATCCGTAGACAGGCTTAACCGTCTGTTTACCATGTAATTTAAAACAAGGTTTAAACTATGCGGCCGGTCATAATTGGATGGATATTCAATGCCATAATTTATCTGAAGTGCCTTATCTCCGCCATCAACCTGAATAAAAGAGCGGGAATAACAATAGGATAGCCATCCAGTGGTTTTACCGACGTTCTTGCTGACCATCATTTCAATCCCATTTACCCGTTGTTTTCCCTGCAATACCTGGGTTTCGATGGGATCAGGGGAAGTAAAATCCGTAC
>JADGPV010000145.1 GCA_017882245.1 Bacteroidales bacterium
AAGAACCCTGGCGCCACGTTCCTCCGCTATTCGGTGCGACACATGTGATATATGAAAGATCTTCCATCAAAGCGGATCTGTACTGTGTTTATAATGGCAGTATTCCTTTCGATAGAATGACCCCCAGCGAAAGAGACAAACCGTATATGTATGCTGCTGACCGCGAGGGCAATCCATGGTCTCCGGGGTGGTTTACACTAAACTTCAAATCATCATTTAACATAAAAAACAGGATTGAACTCATTGCAGGAATTGAGAATTTGCTTGACCTGAGATACCGGCCCTATTCATCTGGAATTGTCGCTCCTGGGCTGAATTTTATTTTCTCTGCCAGGATCAGGATCTGACCATCATTCCCGTGACATCAAAAACATTGTTTTTCCGAAATGATTAATTAAATTTCAGCCGTGTAAAGCACACGGGGCAATGGCTGCGGAATTTCATCTTATTGAAGTAAAAACCAAAAAGGATATCAGGGAGTTTAATGATCTTCCTGCTATTTTAAACAGGGGCGACAATAACTGGATAAAGCCTCTGGTAAAAGATATTGAATCGGTTTTTAATCCGGCTCAGAATCCCCTTTTCCGTAACGGTGATGCAATCAGATGGCTTCTGAAAGAGAGCTCAGGAAAAACAGTTGGACGTGTGTCTGCCTTTTACAGCAGAAAAATTGCCAATGCTGACCTGATACCTGTCGCTGGGATGGGATTCTTTGAGTGCATTAATAACTATCAGGCTGCTGCCATTCTCTTTGATGCATGCCGTGACTGGCTTGAAGGCAATGGGATGAAAGCAATGGAGGGTCCCGAGAACTTCGGTGAGCGTGACCGTTGGTGGGGACTGCTCGTTGACGGGTTCCTTCCTCCCAACTATTGTATGCCATATAATCCTCCGTATTACAGAGAACTGTTTGAAAAATATGGTTTTAAAAATTACTTCGAACAGTACACATATTATTCACCGGTAACCGATAAGAACCTCGATGAAGTTATCAGGACCAAGGCTGAAAGAATATTTACCAATCCTGACTATTCATTCAGATATATGAGGGCCCGGGAAATAAGGGAGACGGCCCGCAATTTCATGATTGTGTACAACAAGGGATGGGCACGCTTCCCGGGGGTTAAGACAATAAGTGAGAGGCATGCCAGGTTGCTGATGAAAAGCTTCAAACCGATCCACGATGAAAAACTGATCTGGTTCGGATTCTATAAGGATGAGCCTGTATGTTTCTTCATAATGTTACCGGAGATCAACCAGATAATCAGATATCTCAACGGCAAGCTTAATAATGTTGGCAGGTTGAAATTCCTCTGGTACCGGTATGCCAGGAAAAAGCTGACGAAAGCCTTTGGCCTTATCTTTGGCATCGTTCCCGAACATCAGCGTAAGGGCGTCGAAGGAGCCCTGATAATGTCATTTGCCAAACTGGCTCTGACAAATGATTTTCCTTATAAAGACCTGGAATTTAATTGGATAGGTGACTTCAACCTCTCAATGATGCACCTTCTTGATCAGATAGGCGCCAGGATTATCAAGACACATATAACATACCGATATCTCTTTGACAGGAATGCGCCTTTTGAAAGAGCTCCTGTTGTCAATGCGTAGATTTAAAGGTTTTTTCAGAAAGGCCTGTACCCGATTATCTCCCTTACCTCCCTGATCGTGGCAGAGGCACTTGCCCTTGCTTTCTCGGCACCATGGGACACAACTTTCCCAAGGTAAACAGGGTCATTTACAATTTCATTGATGCGCGTTCTGATCGGTTCGGTAACCTTAATAATATCTTCGGCAAGCTGTTTCTTCATGTCACCGTACCTGATCTCACAGGAAGCATGCTTCTCACGGAAGTAAGTTACTGTGGAAGGATCGGAAACGACTTCCATAATCGTAAACAGGTTGCGGACAGGCTCTGTAGGTTTTGATCCGGGCTTCTCAGGACCAGCATCCGTCACAGCTCTCATAACTTTCTTTCTGATCTCTGAGGGTGTGTCAGCAAGGAAAATACCGTTGCCTTCACTCTTCCCCATTTTGCCTGTGCCGTCAAGACCCGGGATCTTAATAAGCTGATTCCCGAAATTGTAGGCATCCGGCTCCGGAAAATATTCAATACCGTACATTGTATTGAAACGTCGCGCAAAGCGACGTGTCATCTCAAGATGCTGCTCCTGATCCTTTCCTACAGGCACCTTGTGTGCCTTGTGAATGATAATATCGGCAGCCATCAGCACAGGGTAGGTAAGGAGACCCGCGTTTATGTTGTCAGGATGCTGCCGGATCTTCTCCTTGAACGATGTTGTACGCTCCAGCTCTCCGACGTAAGCGTTCATATTCAGAAGGAGGTAAAGTTCAGAAACTTCCGGAATATCACTCTGAACATATACTGTGGCTTTCTCAGGATCTATGCCGCATGCGAGGTATTCAGCCAGTACCTGCCTTATGTTACTGTGTATGTCGTCAGGATGCGGATGGGTAGTAAGTGAATGATAATCAGCCACAAAGAAGAAACAGTTATTCTCATCCTGCATCCTCAGGAAATTTTTCAGGGCACCGAAGTAATTACCAAGATGGAGATTGCCTGTCGAACGTATGCCGCTTACTACTGTTTCCATAAGATTTTTTTATGCGTCACAAAAATAAAGATAAATAACGAATTTAATCTCCAATGTATATCTTTCCGGGAAAGCCCGGGGAGACCTCCTGCTGTTACTATTTTTGTATTTTTGCGATGAAAATCATTTATCATGGAATCAACCAGGCAAAAGAAAGTTGCAAGACTGGTGCAAAAGGAGCTTGCAGAAATAATACTTCATCATACCGGTGAACTGGCTCCCGGGAAAATGATCTCTGTGACCAACGTGCGTGTCAGTCCGGATCTTTCGTTTGCAAAAACCTGGGTCAGCATTTTCCCTTCAGACAAATCGACAGAGATACTCGCCGGTCTGAGAAGCCATGTACCGCGCATCAGATATGAGCTCGGTCAGAAAGTACGCAACCAGCTTCGCATAATACCGGAAATAGCGTTTTTCATTGATGACAGTAATGACTATATTGATAATATCAGCAATCTGCTCAAGGAAAAAGACTGATGGACTATGATCCTATAAAGGAATCTCTCGGACGTCATTTTAACCGTCATCCGCTTCTGCGTAAGCTCTTTTATCTGCTTCTCAATATACTTCTGCTCCGTGCGTGGCATGTCAGGAAAGCACTAAAGAAGCTAAGTCAGACGCTCCCTTCATCATCCAAAGTGCTTGATGCGGGTATGGGCTTCGGCCAGTATTCATGGTGGATGGCCAGAAAATTCCGTGGATGGAATATCACTGCCGCAGATATTAAAAGTGAACAGGTGGCTGACTGCAATGCCTTTTTCAGAAGGGAACGCCTCGGGGAGAGATTCCGGGCAATTGAGGCTGACCTGGTGAGATGGACCGGCACCGGGAAATATGACCTTGTGCTTTGCGTTGACGTGATGGAGCACATTGAGGAAGACCGCAAAGTCTTTGGCTCCTTCTTTTCGATGATGAATAACGGAGGATATCTTGTTATCTCAACTCCTTCTGATCTGGGCGGATCAGACGTTCACTCTGAGAATGAAAAGTCATTCATAGGTGAACACGTCCGTGACGGCTACAGCAAAGCCGGAATCACCGGGAAGCTCCTTGATGCAGGCTTTGGAAAGGTATCTGTGTCATATACATACGGCCTTCCCGGGAGCATAGCATGGAAGCTGTCCATGAAATATCCGGTGATCATGCTTTCAGCTTCAAGACTATTCTTCATTCTCCTGCCTTTCTATTATCTTGCCGTCATGCCCTTTGTAATCCTGCTGAACATCACTGACCTGAATTTCAGTCATGCCAAAGGAACAGGGCTGCTGGTTATCGCTGAAAATAACAGATGAAGCTTTCACTTTATATCGCAAGGAGATATCTGTTCGCTAAAAAATCGCGAAACGCCATCAATGTTATTTCAGCCATCTCGGTTGCCGGTGTAATGGTCGGAACCATGGCACTGATAACCATTTTGTCAGTTTTTAACGGTCTTGAAGAAATGGTCAGGGGTATCTTCAGCACATCAGACTCCGAGATCAGGATCACCCCGGTCAAAGGGAAGGTTTTCAATCCTGACACTCTGACCATGCGTAGATTATCTGCCATCAACGGTGTTGAGGTATGGGCTGAGACACTTGAGGAAAACGCTCTTCTGAGATATGAAGAACAACAGTACATCGCCACTGTCAAGGGCGTATCACCGAACTATGGTGAGGTTACTGATCTGGATACCGCCATGTGGGATGGCGATTTTACGCTCATGTCCGGGAACGGGAGACCATTTGCAATTGCCGGACTGGGTGTGGCCAACTATCTGGGAATGAGGCTTAATTTCGTATCGCCGCTGGCCATCTATATACCTGATCGTAAAGCCCACCTCACACTGAACCCTGAAAATGAGTTTATCAGAAAATATATTCATCTTTCGGGCATCTTCGCCGTGGAACAGGAGTTTGATTCAAAGTACGTGTTCGTACCTATTGATTTCGCCAGGGAACTTCTGAACTATACCACTGAGGTAACATCCATTGAAGTCAGGCTGAAAGCCGGCTCTGACCTGAAAAAGACGCAGAAAGAAATTAAAGAGGTCATGGGACATGGCTTCCAGGTACAAAACAGGTATGAACAGCAGGAGATGTTCTACAGAGTTATGAAGGGAGAGCGACTGGCCATATACGTTATACTTACGTTTATCCTTATTATAGCATCTTTCAATATCATAGGGTCGCTTACTATGCTGATCATTGAAAAGGAAAGGGATATCAAAATACTGAAAAGCCTTGGTGCTGACAACCCTCTTATCAAGCGTATATTTATCTATGAAGGCTGGATGATTTCATTTATTGGTACCTGTCTTGGACTTGCTGTCGGATTTTTACTGTGCGCTGCACAGCAGCAATTTGGCATTGTAAAACTGTCCGGAGAATCATTGCTTATAGACACCTATCCTGTCAGGATGCAGCTGACCGATTTCATTCTGGTCGCGGTGACAGTCATGACCATCGGCTATGGAGCTGCATGGTATCCTGTTCACTATCTCTCGCGCAGATACCTCAAAGAGAACCCAAAAGAACAGAAATGAGCCGGAAAACAATCCTGTTATTTATTGCTTCAATTATATTGCTGACGGCATGCGGACCAGACAGTGCCAACAAGCCTGCCAGAAGGATGCTCATTCCGGAAGATAAGCTGGTGGCAATCCTCACTGATACTTATCTTACGGCAGGGATGCTTGATGTCCCGGGAATAAGAGAAACCTGGGGTCAGAGGGATTCGATACTAAACTATATCGATGTGATAGAGAGCTACGGTTACACTTATGAGCAGCTCCAGGCTACTTTAAGGTATTATTTTACAGACAAACCAAAAAAGCTTGCCCGGATCTATGACAGGGTTACCGGCAACCTTCTTGAGCTTGAAGCGAAAGTGCAGAACGAGGGTAAAAAAGCGGATTCGATACCGGATAAAAATCTATGGACAGGCAAAGCAGCCTACAAGTATCCAGAAGATGTAACCAGAGATCCGGTCTGGTTTGACATCCCAGTTGAAACACCCGGTGAATATGTTTTCAGGGCAGATATAGTGGTTTTTCAGGACGACGAAAGTCTTGATCCCAGAGTTACTATCTATTTCAGTACCGTTGACAGCCTGGGGGTAGAGGTGCGCGACAACTGGGATGAGGTCAGGCTTGAAAAGACCGGCAGGGCTAAAAGTATTGAATTAAGGAAAACCCTTGAAGTTGCCAGAAATACACATATCAAAGGATGGTTGATGAATCATACCAACCGGGAAGGTACCTGGCAAAAGCATGCCCTGATCAGTAATATAAGCCTTACACTTGAAAAAACAGAGCTGTTACAGAAGTGATGAGGAAGGTCTCGGCACAGTATGTATTCACTTCCGCCGGTAAGCCACTCAGGCGGGGAATAGTGACCGTTGACGGTGACAATACTGTTCTTTCTGTCGAAGATACTGGCGGAGATCTGGAGGAAAGGGCTGATATTGAGTTTTATAATGGCATTATCATCCCCGGCCTTGTAAACTGCCATACCCATCTTGAGCTCTCTCA
>JADGPV010000146.1 GCA_017882245.1 Bacteroidales bacterium
AAGTTAAATCTGGCGATACGAGCCCTGAAAATTTCCGTCTGCAACCTCTCGGGACTGACATACAACAGGCGGTAGTCGCCATAAAGGCAGTTGTCAAGAGCTATCTCCACCTCTTCGCGTGTCATCCCGCTGTGGATAGCCATAGCCTTAATATTCATTGACTTAAGCCGGGTCACCTGGTCTTTCATCAGGGCTATCAGCGGGGTAATAACGAGGCATAACCCCTCACGGGCTACTGCAGGTATCTGATATGTCACCGACTTGCCACCACCTGTAGGCAGCAGGGCAACGACATCCTTTCCTGACACCACTGCATCGATTATCTCCTCCTGCAGCGGCCTGAAAGAAGTGAATCCCCAGTAACGGGCAAGGGTCTCCCTGTATATGTCCGGTAGCATTGTCATGCAAGGTGCTTCAATACAAAAATACTAACTCAATCTCATTTTTAACGTTTTATTGACATTTTAGATGTGACAGGGCTCAGCATTTTTTTGTAATTTTCGCCCCAAACAAAACCCTGCCCGATGTCATTCTCTGAGAATAAATTAATGTTTGAAGGTCTGACCTTCGATGACGTGCTGCTTCTTCCGGCATATTCGGAAGTGCTTCCGCGCGACGTTGATCTGAAATCACACTTCACCCGCAACGTCATCATCAACGCTCCCATAGTCTCGGCGGCCATGGATACAGTCACTGATGCCGAACTCGCTATCGCCATTGCCCGTGAAGGAGGTATAGGGGTAATACACAAGAACATGTCAATAGGGCAGCAGGCTGCCCAGGTAAGAAAGGTCAAACGTGCCGAGAGCGTAATGATCTTTGATCCGGTTACAATCAATGACAATGCCACTGTCGCTGACGCACTGGCCCTCATGAAAGAGTTCAAGATCGGAGGCATACCTGTCATAAATGATGATGGTGCCCTGGTAGGCATTGTGACTAACAGGGATCTCCGCTTTGAGACAGACTATTCAAGGAGAATAAGTGAGAGAATGACGCCACAGTCAAAACTGATAACTCTGAGTCACTCAACAGACCTGGCAGCAGCGGCAGAGATACTTCAGAAATATAAGATTGAAAAGCTTCCTATTGTTGATGACAAGGGAAGGCTCAGGGGTCTGGTGACATACAAAGACATCACCAAAGCAAAAGACAGGCCCAATGCATGCAAGGATGATAAAGGCCGCCTGAGGGTTGCGGCTGCCGTGGGAATTGCGCCCAACACCCTCTCAAGGGTTGAGGCTCTTGTCGGCGCAGGGGTTGATGCGATTGCCATAGACACTGCACACGGTCATACAAAAAGCGTGATTGATATCCTCCGGGAGATAAAGAAGATCTTCCCGGGAACAGAAATCGTTGTGGGAAATATAGGCACGGCAGATGCCGCAAAAATGCTTGTCGACGAAGGTGCTGACGCTGTCAAGGTTGGTATCGGTCCCGGCTCAATATGCACAACTAGGGTGGTAGCAGGAGTTGGCGTGCCCCAACTCTCCGCTATCTATAACGTCGCAGTGGCAATTGACGGCAGCGGTGTTCCTGTTATAGCTGACGGAGGTATACGTTACTCGGGTGATATCGTAAAAGCACTTGCGGCAGGCGCTGACAGCATAATGGCTGGCTCGCTCTTTGCAGGGGTGGAGGAATCTCCCGGCGAGACAATAATATACAACGGCCGCAAGTTTAAGACTTACCGCGGTATGGGCTCGGTAGAGGCAATGCAGATGGGATCAAAAGACAGGTACTTCCAGGATATGGAGGATGATATACACAAGCTTGTGCCTGAAGGCATTACAGCCCGTGTTCCCTATAAAGGCACTCTGAACGAGGTTATCTACCAGTTCCTTGGAGGACTACGTTCAGGGATGGGTTACTGCGGTGCCCGCGACATCGCCACACTGAAGAGAGAGGGACGGTTTGTCAGGGTGACCAGCGCAGGTGTTGTTGAAAGCCACCCTCATGACGTCACAATTACCCGTGAAGCTCCAAACTACAGTCGTAAGATCAACGAATACTGATGACACGCACATTGGCAATATTAATTGTTCTTGCCCTGGCAGTCTCGTGCAACAGGGTTAAAAATGAACCTGAACGCCTTGCCGTCGCACAGGCCGGCGACAGGGTACTTTATTTTGACCAGATACCTGCCGTGCTTGTCACACCTGACATGAATGAGACTGACAGCATCTCGGCAGTAAAGAGTTATATCCGGCGCTGGGCACGAAAGGAGCTGATGTCGATGAGAGCCGAAGAGAACCTGACGGCTGAATACAAGGATGAAGTGAACAGGCAGCTCGCCGAGATGAGAAATAATCTGCTGATTTACCAGTACCAGCAACAGATGATCATCCAGAAGATGGATACCACCGTTACTGACAACGAGATGGAGAACTATTATGTAAGCAACCTGAGCACTTTCTCCCTGACAACGAACCTGGTAAAGGCATTGTTCATCAAAATTCCCCTGACCACCGCTGACATCGAAAAAGTCAGAAAGCTTTACAAATCATCCGTTCCGGAGGAGATGGGCGAGCTTGAGGATTACTGCAACAAGTTCGCTCTGCGTTATGACGATTATAACGACGCCTGGATACCCTTCACACAGCTCCTTATGGAAGTACCACTTGAATCCGAGAACCAGGAACAGTGGCTGGCAAGGAACAGCGCGGTAGAGCTCAGGGATGACAAATTCGCTTATTTCATTGTGATCAGGGAATATAGACTGCGAAACAGTGTTGCACCGTTCGAATACATCAAAGGACAGGTGAAGACTATTATACTTAACAACCGCAGGAATGATTTCCTGCAAAAACTTGAAGACGGTATTTATAATGAGGCAGTCAGTAACAGTACACTGAAAGTCTTTTAAGGACCAACATAAAACATGAAAATCAGAATTTTAATATTAAGTGCGCTGTTGATGCTTGCAGGGTACAGCGCTGCCGGTCAGCAGATAGTTGAATCAATTGTGGCTGTTGTCGGAAATGAGGTCATCTATCTCTCTGACATCGAGGGACAGGTGATGCAGATGAAAGCCGAGAGGGACCCCGCTCCTGTTGAAGAGCTTCGCTGCCGTGTGCTTGAAGACCTGATGGTACAGAAACTTTTTCTGGATCAGGCAAAGATTGACTCCATTGAGGTCTCACCTGATAATGTCGAGGCTGACCTGAACAGCAGGCTGACTGAATATATCCGTCGTGCCGGATCAGAGCAGGCTCTTGAGACATATTTCAACAAGAGCATGGCTGAGATAAAGAAAGACCTCCGTGAAATGCTGACAGATCAGTACATTGTGCAGGAGACACAGTCAACAATCGCCAAGAACATCACTGTCACACCTGATGAGATAAAAAAATACTATAACAGCATCCCAAAAGATTCACTTCCACTGGTTCCGCGAAAGGTTGAGCTCAGCATCATCTCCGTTGAACCTCCTGATATGGAAGAGAGCAAGGCTGAGGTGCGACGGAAGCTGCTTGATCTGCGAAGCCGGATAATAAACGGCGAGAGTTTCAGTACTCTTGCTGTGCTCTATTCGGAAGATCCGGGCACAGCTTCCAAGGGCGGCGAGCTGGGATATGTTACAAGAGGCGAGCTGGCCAAGCCTTATGCCGAGGCAGTCTGGAGCCTCAAGAAAGGTGCCGTTTCCAAGATCGTGGAGACAGAATTCGGATTTCACATCATCCAGCTCATTGACAGGAAAGGGGAATTAGTGAACTCACGTCATATTCTCATGAGGCCAAAGCTGACGGCAGAACAAACCGAGTGGGCCATCCTGAAACTTGATAGTATAGCTAATCTCGTCCGCATAGACAGCCTTACCTTTGAAAAAGCCGCTATGAGGTTTTCATCCGATAAAGCCACCAGGGTAAACGGAGGTAAGATGGTACAGAAGAACCCTTCGGACCGCGTAACGTGGTTCGCACTTGATGAGCTTCCCAGGGAGATCAACCTTGTCGTTCGTGACATGAAGCTGGGAGAGATTTCCGAACCTTTTCGCACCACGGATGAAAAGGGTAACAGCCTTTATGTCATTGTAAGGCTTGATAATGAAATTCCACCGCACAGGATAGACATGCGGGAAGATTATAATTATCTGTCGCAGGCTGCCCTTAATGACAAGCAGGGAAAAGCTTACCAGGACTGGATAGCACAAAAGGTCAAGAAGACTTATATACGGATAAGCGATGACTTCCGCGGCTGCGGCTTTCACTATAGCGGATGGCTCGAATAGGTCATATAATAACCCGCAGATTTCCTTTCCTCTTTCTGCTTCTTTTCATTTTTGTGCTGCCGTATAAGACTGTCGCGCAGGAGGTTCCGGTTCGCCACAAGGTTGAGATACTTCACTCTGACGAAATGCAGTATGACCGCATGGCTGACCGGTCGCGCAATAAGCTTAATGGCAACGTCAGCCTTAAGCATAATGACATGTATATGACATGCGACAGCGCATGGTATTATGATGAAACAAACCAGGTCTTTGCCTTCAGCAACATTCATATAAGGCAGGGTGATACCATAAATATCTGGGGTAACTATCTGTCCTACAACGGAGACACTGGCAAAGCAGTGATAACTGATAATGTGGAGCTGGCCGACAAAGAAACACATCTCTACACCCGCAAGATAGACTACGACGTCAACACCCAGGTAGCCAACTATGACGACGGCGGGCGCATCATAAACGGCGAGAACACCCTTACAAGCATCATTGGCATATACTATGCCGACCGTAAGATGATGTATTTCCGCGACAGCGTCAAGATCGTTAACCCTGATTTCGTAATGCATGCCGACACAATGCGATACGATACCTATAATGAGATCGTCTGGTTTGAAGGTCCTACGGAAACCGTTGGTGACAGTATTTACATCTTCTGTGAGAGAGGGTGGAGCGACACAAAAAATGATGTCTCAAGACTGATGAAAAACGCTGTCCTCGACAACCGCCAGCAGAGGATTACGGGAGATACTCTCTGGTATGATGAGAAAAATGGTCACGGAGAAGGTTTTGGCAATGTCACTATTGCTGATACATCAGACAACGTCATTTGCGGTGGAAACTACGGATGGTACTTCAAGCGGCCGGAGAAGTTTCTTCTGACACGTACTCCATGGTTCACAATGTTTTCCGATGATGACACCATTACTCTCAGAGCTGACACTCTCAGGGCATTACCGCTGACTGACACCTTAGGCGTAGACCACAGGCTGCTGAAGGCATTCTATCGATGCACTATCTTCAGCAGGGAGATACAGGGAAAATGCGACTCATTGTCTTACTCGTTCATGGATTCGGTCATCAGGCTTTATGATGACCCTGTCGTATGGTCGCATGAGAATCAGCTCTCCGCTGACTCCATCGCTCTCTTCACCCGCGACCGCAAGGCAGATCATATGGAGCTTTATAATTCAGCCTTCGTGGTCAGCTCGGTGGATACTGCCCGCTTTGACCAGGTCAGCGGAAAGAACCTGTCGGGATACTTCGTTGAAAATAAACTGCACCGGATCAAGGTGACAGGCAACGGTGAAGCAATCTACTATGTGGTTGACGGAAAAAAGCTTATAGGAGTGAATAGGGCAAAAAGTGCCAGCATTGAGATCTACATTGAAGACGGTAAGATTACAGAGATCTACCAGAACCAGAGTCCTGACGGCACTCTTGACCCGCCGTTGAAAAAACCGAATAGTGAAATGAGGCTTGATAGCTTCCGCTGGCTTCCGGATAAGCGTCCGGCAAGAGGAGCATCTGAAGTACACAGAATGCCTGTACTGCCTGGAGTTAAGGATGAAAAAGTACTTTAGGCACTTTAGCTCACTTTAGGCACTCCCAACTTATTTAGTATTCGTCTTCGTTGAAGAAAAAGTCTTCTTTTGAAGGATAGTCAGGCCAGATATCTTCAATACCCTCGTAAATATCTCCTTCGTCTTCTATCTCCTGCAGGTTTTCTATGACTTCCATAGGGGCACCTGACCTAATTGCAAAGTCAATGAGCTCATCCTTGGTTGCTGGCCAGGGAGCATCTTCGAGTTTTGACGCTAATTCAAGTGTCCAATACATTTTTCTGAAAGATTTGTATTACCTTCCTTAAAGTCCGCAAATATAAAATTATTTAGAATAAAAAAAGAGTGACCTGACTTTTTTATCTATTATTTTGATTTTTTGTCAGGCATCCACTTAATCTCTTCTGTATCTGTATTATAACT
>JADGPV010000147.1 GCA_017882245.1 Bacteroidales bacterium
AATAAAGGCATTGACTATTTTGTAAAGAATATCTACCCGCACCTGTCACAATACGGTACCAATGTCATTGTCAACGTGAACGGGAATACCGTAGAAGAATACGCTGAGCTTGCCGGACGTCTCACTGACCTGACTGCAATCCCTGCCATAGAGCTGAATATTTCATGCCCCAATGTAAAGAGGGGAGGAATGATCTTCGGTACCAATCCCGATGCTGCAAGGGAAGTCATTGCATCTGTGCGTAAAGTTTATCATAAAACACTGATAGTCAAACTGTCGCCTAATGTCACTGACATATCCGAGTTTGCCCGGATCTCTGCAGGCGAGGGAGCAGATGCTGTCTCGCTTATTAATACCCTTGTCGGGATGGCAATAGATACGAATACCATGAAGCCCAGACTGTCGACGATCACCGGAGGCCTGTCTGGCCCTGCCATCAAGCCAGTGGCGCTCAGGATGGTATGGCAGGCCGCAAAGGCAGTGACCATTCCCGTAATAGGGATTGGTGGCATCATGAATGCTGAGGATGCGCTTGAATTTATTATGGCTGGCGCTACGGGTGTGCAGGTTGGCACTGCCTCTTTCATTGAGCCTCGAACAGCCATAAACGTCATCAGTGGAATAGAATCATTTCTTGAAGCCGGAGGCTTTGCCTCAGTAAGCGAAATCACCGGAATTATTAATAGGAATTAAGACTGTTTTGCTTTAAATTTGCGGCTTTAAAGGTGGAATAGGATTCATAAACTAAAATATTGAAAGTAATCATGGCAGAAAATTTGCAGATTGACAATCTGGACAGAAAGATCCTGGATATTATCACCAAGAATGCGAGGATACCTTATCTTGAGGTAGCCCGCGACTGCAACGTATCAGGTGCTGCGATACATCAGCGGGTTCAGAGGCTGATACGCATTGGTGTTATTAAAGGCTCGGAGTTTAAGGTTGACCCTGTAATGGTGGGGTTCAGAACATGTGCATATATCGGGATGTATCTCGATAATCCGGGTAAGTACAAGGAAGTTATTAAGAAGCTTAAGGATATACCTGAAGTCATTGAATGTCACTACACTACAGGTAATTATTCTTTGTTCATCAAGGTTTACACGCGCGACAATGAGCATCTGCGCGAGGTGCTGACGGAGAAGATACAGGCCATAACCGGAGTAGTCAGAACTGAGACGCTGATCTCCCTTGAAGAGTCCATCAGCAGGCAGATACCGGTACTATCAAAATAGACTTATCTATAATATTTTATTGCAGAGACGCCCAATTAGAGCGTCTCTATATTTTTTATGACAATTTAATTCGGGGATTATGGCGCCTGGCGGCGGCATGATCCCTTAAGGGGGCTCTTACAAAGCGAACGATGCCGTCCCAACTGCGTCGGGACTTGTCATTTTTTGTTTTCTTCAAGGAACCAAGACCAGGATCTTGTTCCTCTCATCAAACAAAAAATGCTCCTGACGGAGCATCGTTTGCTTTGTGATCCAGCTGGGATTCGAACCCAGGACCCCATCCTTAAAAGGGATGTGCTCTACCAGCTGAGCTACTGAATCAGTCCCATTTTTTGCGAGTGCAAATGTAGGGCAAATAATTTTCCGAACAAAAAAATAATTGACTTTTGTGGAAAATAATAATAAAAAATACTTCCGGACTGATGACCCTAAATTGTAGCTATATTTATCCTCCATTTTTGAGATCATGAGACACTATGACTTTAAAAATAAGGTAGTGATTGTGACCGGCGCTTCATCTGGCATCGGGAGGGCCACGGCACTTGAATTTGCGCGCCATGGCAGCAAGGTGGTCCTGGCAGCCAGGTCAGCTGACAAACTCCGCTCACTCCAGGATGAGATTACGCAAATGGGCGCCGAATCACTGGCAGTAGTCACCGATGTCTCAATAGAGGAAGACTGCCGCAGAATGGTGGAGGCGACCATCGGAAAATTCGGTACAATACACATCCTTATCAACAATGCCGGCATATCAATGAGAGCTTCATTCGAGGAGGTGGATATGGCTGTATTAAAACGTCTTATGGATGTGAATTTCTGGGGCACTGTCTACTGCACCAGATATGCGCTTCCGTATGTTGTCAGTAACAAAGGTTCAATAGTAGGCGTGTCTTCCACAGCAGGCTATCACGGGCTTCCCGGCCGCACCGGGTACTCGGCTTCAAAGTTCGCCATACATGGCTTCCTTGAGACGCTAAGGATCGAATACATGACGCAGAAGCTACATGTCATGATCATCATGCCCGGATTTACAACCTCTGATATACGTAAACATGCTTTGGTTGCAGACGGGTCTGAACAAGGGAATTCACCACGGGAAGAGAAAAAAATGATGTCTGCAGAATATGTTGCAACCTGGGTCCTTAAGGGCATCAGAAAAAGGAAAAGAAACAAGATAATGACCGTGTCCGGAAGATTCACAGCTTTACTGCAGAGAATATTTCCAAAGACAATTGACTACATCTTTTTCCTTCTGATGAAAAGGGAACCCGATTCACCCGTAAAATAAAAGCCATGTCCGACATAGAAGTACAGGTGCGAAATTTAAAGCGTCAGGTGCTCAAATGCCTTCCGGACCCTGTCTCATACACTGACAAGAAAGCTTTCGGACATGCTGCCGATATAGCTGTCGCTTCTTATTCTTCCGGCAAGACTTACCTGGGAGAGCCGCTCGTGATTTACTATATGGAGCTCGCACGAATTACGGCATGTGAGATAGGATTGGGATTACCAGCAGTTATTAGCGCACTCCTTTCTGGCATCAGCAAGGGAAGTGAGGGGTGGAAGAAGATAGAAGAACTTAAAGACCCTGCTATCGGGAGCGTTATCATAGGGTTATCCCGCGTGACTGCGCTAAAAGGAAAGGATTTCACCGGGCAGGCAGAAAACTTCCGCAAGCTTCTGCTTACACTGGCTGATGACGGCAGGGTGATTCTGATTGCACTTGCAGAAAGACTGCAGATGATGCGCCGGCTCAATCAACTTCCTGATAAAGAGAGACTTCCTTTAGCTTCTGAAACATATTTCCTTTTTGCCCCACTGGCTCACAGGCTGGGGTACTACAACATCAAGTCGGAAATGGAGGACCTGGCCATGCAGCTTATGGAGCCAGGTGAGTATAATGAAATTGATGCAAAACTGAAGCGGACCACGACCTCGAGGAACAGACTTATCAAAGAGTTCTCGCAACCGCTTAAGGAGAGACTTGATGCGCTTGGAATGAATTATGAGCTTAAGAGCCGTACAAAGTCTGTGCACTCCATCTGGCAAAAGATGAAGAGACAGGGTGTGACCTTTGAGGAGGTTTTTGACATTTTCGCCATACGCATTATCATTGATACTGACACTGCCCATGAGAAATCGTCATGCTGGCAGGCCTATTCAGTTGTCACGGACCTGTACCAGCCTGATCCGAGCCGTATGCGCGACTGGATCTCGGTACCGAAGACGAACGGTTATGAATCACTGCATATCACTGTGGTAACCCAGGCAGGCAAGTGGGTAGAGGTGCAGATACGTACAAAGCGCATGGACGAGATTGCAGAAAAAGGCCTTGCAGCACATTTCCGCTATAAAGGATTGAAGAGTGAGGGAGGACTCGATGCCTGGATGTCACAGATGCGTGAGGTACTGGGCACTGTGGAGAAGGAGGGAAGCGACTTCCTGGGAGAAATAAGACCGGGACTTTATTCTGACGAGGTTTTCGTCTTTACACCCAAGGGAGAGGTGAAGCAGCTGCCCGCAGGGGCGACCCTCCTCGATTTCGCCTTTGACATTCATACTGAGGTGGGCTCAAAGTGCATCGGAGGCAAGATCAACGGACGCAATGTGCAGCTTAAGCAAAAGCTCCAGAACGGTGACCATGTCTCTGTCATCACTTCTGTGAAACAATCGCCCAAGCGTGACTGGCTGGCGTTTGTCATCACCAACAAGGCGCGTTCAAAGATCAAACTGGCTCTGAATGAGGAAAAGGTTAAGCTTGCAGCTGAAGGCAAGGAAATACTTACAAGAAGACTTAAGAACTGGAAGATACCTTACGGCGATGCAACGGTGGTAAAGCTTCTTGAGGAATATGGATTCAAGACTTCGCAGGATCTGTATTTCAGCATAGCAGTAGGGGAGACCGATCTGCTGGATGCAAAGAGGGTGCTGCTGCGCTCTGAAGGAAGCACTGAGCCGGCGGCTGCAAAGTTGCCAGAGGCACATGAACGGGAGGAGCCACTTAAGGGAGGAGGAGATTATCTTGTTATAGATGAGAAGATTGAAGGACTGGACTACAAGCTTTCAAAGTGCTGCAATCCTGTGTTCGGTGACCGAATCTTCGGGTTTGTGACCGTGCTTGAGGGGATTAAAATACACAGGGCTTCCTGTCCGAATGCTGATTTTATGATGTCAAACTTCCCTTACAGGGTGTTGAGGGCCAGATGGACAAGGCTCGATGCAACCCGGGGTTTCCTGACCTCAGTAAAGCTGACAGGTGTTGAGAACCTTGGCATCGTAGCACGAATAACCGATATACTGTCAGAATACAGGGTGTCGGTCAAGAATTTCTCCTATAAGATGGACAACGGTCTTTTTGAGGGTAAGATCGATCTGCTTGTGCCAAATATCAATATGCTCTACGGCCTGATAAAAAAGATGCAGGCAGTCAAGGGTATAACCAAGGCAAGCAGGATAGATAATTAGTACCTCGGGTCCGGGAGGACTGGCAGCTTAGCCATCTTTTCCACTTCAATACTTGTTGCGCCAAACTCATCAACCACCTTTCCCTGAATGAGGTAGGTTCCGCTGCCGCGGAACGGCCAGCTTACCAGCGACTGAGGGAAGTGGGTCGTGTCGAAGAACTCGCCGCGGTTGTCAATGAAGCACCCGAAGTTCATCCACTCCCTCTTAACGGTCTTGATATATTTCACTGTCACCAGGTGTCCTGCCATTTTTACCCTGCGGCCAACCATTCCCTTCATTTCCGATGCCATAACCTCGCCCCTGAACTTTGTCTGCAGCATGTCAAACCATGAGAGGGTCACGGGGAAGCCAAGCAGTTCAATTTCGTCATAGGCATCCTCGAGCTTCGTCTGCTCAAAGGGAGGCATCACAAACTTTTTAGGTTCAGGGTTGAACAGCGTACGTGCCGTTTCACTCTTCCCTTTGTTAATAAGCATGTGTGCCTCCCAGAGCAACAGCGCCTTGCTTTTTCCGGTGAACCTGAAGGCCCCGGTACGTATCATGATAATGGTTTGTTCTATACCTGGACCGATACGTGAGATAAAGTCACTGATATCTTGATAATCACCATTGTTATTGCGCTCAGTTATGATCTCATGCGCCAGGCTGTTTTCAAGTCCGATTATATGTATCAGTCCCAGAAAAATACTCTTTCCGTATATGGTGGTTTTGTAGGTGCTTCTGTTGATGCATGGTGCTTCTATGACAGCGCCTTCGCGTTTTGCCTCATGCACATAGACCCATGTCCGGTAAAAGCCTCCGAAGTTATTGATGACGGCTACCATGAACTCGAGGGGGTAGTGGGCCTTCAGCCACAGGCTCTGGAAGCTCTCTACAGCGTAGGAGGCCGAGTGTGCCTTGGAGAATGAGTAACCGGCAAACGATTCAATCTGGCGCCACACCTCCTTTGTTGTCTCTTCGGGGTAGCCCTTCTCGCGGCAGTTGGCGAAGAACCGGTCTGTGATCTTCGTCATCTCCTGCCGCGAACGGTGCTTGCCGCTCATGGCGCGGCGCAGCGTGTCGGCATCGGAGAGGTCGAGGCCCGCAAAGTGATGACACACTTTCAGCACATCCTCCTGGTAGACCATCACCCCGAAGGTCTCACTGAGGAGGTCCTTCATCACGGGGTGGATATACTCAAATTTGCCGGGATTATGGAAGCGGTAGATGAACTGGCGCATCATGCCCGAGCGGGCCACGCCGGGTCTGATGACCGAGCTGGCAGCCACAAGTGTCAGATAATCATCGCATCTCAGTTTCTGCAGCAGTCCGCGCATGGAAGGGCTCTCAATATAAAAGCATCCTTTTGCATCACCGCGCCGCAGATGCTCTTTCACCAGCGGATCGTTCTTGAACTGCTGTATGGCATGCACGTCGACGTCGACACCGCGGTTGGCGCGTATGATCTCCGCGCTCTCTTTTATATGGCCTATGCCTCTCTGGCTAAGTATGTCAAGCTTCTCGTAGCCCAGCTCCTCGGCGGTGTACATGTCCCACTGCGTGGTAGGGAACCCCTTGGGCGGCATGTCGAGGGCAGTATAGTAGCAGACGGGATCTTCGGATATAAGCACTCCGCCGGCATGTATGCTGCGCAGGTTGGGGAAGTCAGCAATTTTGTTACCCGTTTCAAATATGAGGTCAGGGATCTCTCCGCGGTTGCTTTCGGCAGAGGGATTGTCAATAATGGCATCAATCTCATCAACCGGCAGCCCGTGCACCTTGCCCAGTTCTCTTACGATAGACTTGCCCCTGAAGGTGTTGATGGTGCCCAGCAGGGCGGTATGGCGATGGCCATAACGCCTGAAGATATACTCAGTAACGGTGTCGCGTTCCTTCCATGAATAGTCTATGTCGAAGTCGGGCGGGGAGGTGCGTTTGGGGTTTATGAAGCGCTCAAAGTAAAGGTTCAGATCAATAGGGTCAACATTGGTGATCTTCAGGCAGTAAGCAACGACGGAATTGGCTCCGCTGCCGCGACCGACATGATAGAATCCGCAGGACATGGAGTAGCGTATTATGTCCCATG
>JADGPV010000148.1 GCA_017882245.1 Bacteroidales bacterium
ACCCGTTTCGGAAATACAACGGCCGGTATGGTTACTTCAGCTTTGGAATTTATCAGGATCTTCACAGCTGAGAATTTCAACAGCCTTGTCCTTTCAATGAAATCTTCAGATACGGGGGTAATGATAGAGGCTACACGTCAGCTCGTCAGCGCGCTGCAGGCTGAAAGGCGATCCTATCCTATCCATCTGGGTGTGACAGAAGCCGGTGAAGGTGAAGACGGAAGAATTCATTCAGCAGCCGGAATCGGAGCTCTTCTGGCTGAAGGAATAGGTGATACCATTAGGATCTCCCTGTCAGAAGATCCTGAAAATGAAATTCCTGTTGCAAAAAAGCTTGCCGGTTTTTATCCGAGAGGCTCAGCCATATCAAACCCTTCATCACCTTTAAGTTACAAAACACCATCAGCCAGACCGGATATCCTGAAAAACATCAATGGTCCGGCTATAATAATGAATATGACATCCTATGCTGTGATAGATAAGGAAGTTTACAGGGATGCAGGATACGAGGTAATTGAAGAGACAGGCAGGATTAAAAAGAGTGATGGATCGGCAGATTTTATAATCGCTTCACGAACTACAGAGACTTTCCCTGAAGAGGTTTCATTTATAATTCCTTTTAAAAAATGGTTCGACTACAAGGATAATGAAAAAATGTTCCCTTTGTTCTCACCCGAGACCTATAGCGCAAATGAATTCAGGTCAGACAAACTTAATGTTTTGCTCACCGGATCACATTTTGATATCAGGTATCTGAAGCAGCCAAATCCTCTGACTTCCGTTCTGATGTTTACATTCAATCCTGACACGGAGAAATATGCTGCTGATAAGTTTATAAAGACTCTTGAAGAGAATGATCTGAATCATAATATCATTCTCAATCCGGTTTTCCATGAAGATAACATTGAAGACCTCAGGGTAAAAGCCGCTGCACTTATTGGCCGGTTTGTCATCGACAGAAGAGTGGCCGGAATATGCCTGCACAATATAGGAAAGATCAGCTTAAGGGATGTGACAATAACTGCCTTTTCAATCCTTCAGTGTACCGAGACCCGCATCACCCGGATGATATATCTTTCATGCCCTACCTGCGGCCGCACAAGTTTCAATCTCCAGGAAGCTATAAAAAAGGTAAAGGAGGCGACAGGTCACCTTAGGGGACTGAAGATAGCTGTCATGGGATGCATCGTAAACGGTCCGGGAGAGATGGCTGGATCGGATTATGGATATGTCGGGGCAGCAACCGGAAAGGTTCATATCTATCGGGGAACGGAAGCTGTACTAAAGAATATACCTGAAAAGGATGCTGCCGGTGAGTTGCTTAAGCTGATTGAAAGAGACCTCTCACGATGATCTTCCATTTGCCAGCTTGTAATCAAGCTGCTTCTTCTGAAGGTCTGCTTTAACAACCTCAATGTTCACACGGTCTCCCAGAGTATAGACTCTCCCGGTCGAACGTCCCCTAAGGCAATAATTCTCTTCATCATATTCATAGTAATCATCAGCGAGTTCCCTGATATGAATCATGCCTTCACATTGATTTTCAATTATTTCAACATAAATTCCCCATTCGGTAACTCCTGAGATGACCCCCTCAAACACCTGGCCTGTCTTATCGCTCATATATTCAACCTGCTTATACTTTACGGATGCTCTCTCAGCCTCAGCTGCCAGCCTTTCCATCTTTGAAGAGTGTTCACACAGTTTCTCGTACTTATCCTGCTGCCCGGCATTTTCGTGCGAAAGGTAAGCTGATAAAAGCCTGTGGACCATCATATCGGGATACCGGCGGATCGGAGATGTAAAATGAGTATAATACTTGAATGCCAGTCCGTAATGGCCTATATTCTCAGTCGAATATACCGCCTTGGCCATAGAACGCAGAGCAAGTGTTTCGATGATATTCTGTTCTTTTTTACCGGCTATAGAGGTCAAAAGTTTATTCATTGCCTTTGGAAGGGATGCCCGGTCATCGTCTCCAAGCTTATATCCGAAACGAGTTATAAAATGGCTGAAATTGCTTAGTTTTTCAGGGTCAGGCTTATCATGGATCCTGTAAACAAAAGTTTTCCCTTTAAGCTTCTTCCCTACATATTCGGCAACATGCCTGTTGGCAAGAAGCATAAACTCTTCAATGAGCTGGTTGGCAGTACCCATCTCCCTGAATTTGATCCCCAGCGGCTTTCCGTTTTCATCAAGGTCGAATCTCACTTCAATCTTTTCAAATGCAAATGCTCCAGAGGCAAATCGCTTTGTCCTCAGCTGCTGTGCCAGCCTGTGCAGTACAAGTACCTGGTCCTTCATATCACCGTCACCAGTATCAATTACCTGCTGCGCCTCGTTATATGAAAATCGCCTGTCAGAATTAATTATTGTCCTCCCGAACCACTCGCTAATCACTTCCGACTTATCACTAATTTCAAAAACAGCTGAGTAGGTGAGCTTGTCCTCGGAAGGTTTAAGAGAACAAATATTATTTGAAAGCCTCTCGGGTAACATTGGGACGACCCTGTCAACAAGATAAATCGAAGTGGCCCGCTGCTTTGCCTCCTCCTCAACTATGGTCCCTGTCCTGACATAATGAGTCACATCTGCAATATGAACTCCGACTTCCCAGTTACCGCTTTCAAGCTGGCCAAGCGAAAGTGCGTCATCAAAATCCTTTGCGTCGGCAGGGTCGATGGTAAACGTGGGTACCTGTCTGAAATCGCGGCGTACTTTTATATCTTCCTGAGTAATTTCTCCGGGTATTCTTTCAGCCTCCTCTTCAACCTCTTCAGTAAAACCGTAAGGCAGCTCAAATTCAGCAAGAATAGCATGCATCTCCGTTTCATGAAGGCCCGGGTAGCCCAGAACACTGACTATCTCGGCAACCGGATTCTTGGATCTTGAATCCCAGTCAGTTACTTTGGCAACTGCTTTCTGACCCTGAAGTGCTCCATTCAGCTTTGCGGTGGGGATAAAAAGATCGAATGGCATGTTTTTATTATCAGGAATAAGAAACGCAAAATTCGGCATTACCTCAACTGTCCCGACGAAAGATGTTCTCGATCTGTCCAAAATCTCAACGACCTCACCTTCAGGTCTTGAACCTTTTCGCTTTGCGTAAAGCCTGACCTTTACCTTATCTCCGTGAAGAGCAGTTTTAAGATTATTAGCCGATACAAAAACATCATCCTCAATATCTTCTGTTGATATAAACCCGTATCCCATTCTGGTCATATCGACCGTCCCGGTGATATATCCCCTGCTCGCCTTTGCCATGTACTTACCCGTAAGTGCCTCCTGAACGCCACCCTGTTGTGCAAGGTCGGCGAGTATACCTGATATCATCTGCCTCTCATAGGCATCTGTAATATTAAGCCGTTTTGCTATTTGTTTGTAATTATACCCTTGTTCGGGGTTCTTCGACAATACTGAAAGTACTTGTTCTGTCAGAGTTTCTTTTGTTATGGCGTATTTATTCTTACCCCTTCCCTTCCTGCTCATAATAAAGTTTTTGCGAAGGTACAAAAATGAATTAGAAAATTGAACTGAAACGATTTATATGAAAAGTAATGGCATGCAGGATTTGACTTGACTTGTAATCATATAATTATTAAATTTGATAAGGAGGGATTATTTAATTGGGTAAGCAGATCCGGATATGAACAAACTGATATTGCTCTTAATTCTAATTTTCCTTGTTCCTTTTTCCCTGCTAAATGCTCAGCTATATACAGCAAAGGAGTACTGGAAGATGGAAAATGATACTTCCTATACCAGGCTACTCACGCGGATGCAGGCCGGAGAAGTCCTCTCAACAGAGGAGCAAACTAAGCTCGTTGACTATAAATCAGAGCTCAGTATATATTTCGATAAGCTTTCGGATAATGAAAAATCGGTCTATTACAGGAACAGGGCTCAATGGTCAGCTCAGCCATGGTCTGTTGACAGATCTTCCCTGGGCCAGGAAGAGGATGTATTTTCCGGAAAACGCAGCAAATTTTCACAATATCTTGTATCATCAGGCACATTTGGATTCTTCTATGGACTTTCCTTTGATTACCTTCTCGACATTGGGGATAATGGGGCCGCAATAGCAATTCCTTTGGTGACCTCAGGGTTATCAACTCTTATCCCCATTCTGACAATAAAGGATAAAAAGGTGACTTACAATTCAGTCACGCTTTCAATACATGGGAAAGTCATGGGTGGTCTGCAGGGAGCTGCATTTGGATTGTTATTAACCGGAGAAAATAATGGTGATGGAAGGCTGATTTTGGGAACGGCAACCCTGGCAAGCATTGGATTAGGCCGGCTGGGCTATGTTCTTGGGAGGGATAAGCCGTGGACAGAGGGAAGAGCAGCCCTATACACTCATTACGGCTTCCTTATGCCACTGGAGGGTATGTCAATTGATGCAGCATTTAATGCCGGGGATATAAGAGTATATGCTGCCACTTCTCTTGTATTTGGTGCCGGCGGCTATCTGATTGCCGACCAGGTAGCCAGAAACAATGATTTCACAAGGGGAGATGTCTCTGCTATCTCAACACTTTCATGGTTAAATGGACTTTTAGGAATATTTGTGCTGGCAGATATCGCTAGTAATTCGGAGTCAGCAAATTCAGGTTATTGGTTAATTCCGGCAGCCGGTGCAATAGGTGGAACAGTGGCAGGACAATTATGGCTTAAAAATGCCAGGCTAACAAGCCAGCAGGGCCGGAATACGGCCCTCGCTTCTGCCGCAGGT
>JADGPV010000149.1 GCA_017882245.1 Bacteroidales bacterium
TGATACGGGTGAATTACTAAAGGCAACAGGCAGTAGGCATTAGGCAGCAGAAAGATTGCAGAACTATGGATAAGATCAGAATTGCTCTTGCTGATGATCATCAGCTTTTCAGGAACGGACTGAAGATACTTCTGGGAAGTTACGCTGATTTTGATGTGCGTGCCGAGGTATCCAACGGCAATGAGCTTCTGAGAGCCCTTGAGAATGCCCCCTGCGATATTGTGCTTATGGATATAAGCATGCCTGAAATGGACGGCGTGGAAGCAACAGGCAAACTGACCCGTCAGATGCCTGATATACGAGTGATAGCACTTTCAATGTACGGCGAGGAGGAGTACTACTACAGGATGGTTGACGCAGGTGCCAAAGGTTTTATCCTTAAAGACTCAGACATCTCCGAAGTGCGTGATGCAATCGTTGCAGTATACAAAGGCGGTAATTATTTCTCACAGAAACTGCTCTACCATGTGATCAAACGGATCAAGAACAGGGAGCAGGAGGTAAAGAGCTCAAGCCTCTCGAAACGTGAGAGGGAAATCCTGTTGAAGATATGCGAAGGGCTTTCAAATCATGAGATCGCTGATGCTCTTTTCATAAGCAAACGTACCGTTGACAAGCACCGTGCCAACCTGCTGGCAAAGACCGGTTCAAAGAACACGGCCAGCCTGATATTATATGCAATAAAAAACAGACTGATAGAGATCTGATATGAGTGACCAGGCTGCGTTGGGCATCAGGGGCGAAGAGCTTGCTGCCGGCTGGTTGAGACAACATGGTTATACTATCCTCGACAGAAACTGGAAGTCGGGACGCACTGAGATCGACATCATTGCTGAAAACAATGAGTATATAGTTTTTGTGGAAGTCAAGTCAAGGTCAGCTGATTACGAGGTGCATCCTGCTGACGCTGTGAATGTTCCCAAGCAACGGACAATAATCTTTGCCGCCTCCAATTATATCAATCACCATCATGTTGAAAAGGAAGCAAGGTTTGATATCATAACCGTCATCTTCAGCGGGCCGGATTGGGAAATTGACCATATGGTAAACGCCTATTATCCCACTTTGTGATCCATGACCACAAGAATTTGACTGCTGCCGTTGCCCGCTGCCTAGCTTATAAGCAGGTTGCACCCCCTGATATCTGCATCGTCAAAACGGCCGAGAACCTCAAAGGTGCCGTCAGCATGCATCCTGCCGAGATCGGAGGTTGCGATAAATGAACAGGAATAAATATTAGCCAGGTCAATTACACTAATGCCACCTGCAGCACCATCTTCAACAGAATGCGACGACGGGTCATGACTGTCTCGGATCAGTACCTTCATCCACGGCGGGGTAATGAAGAGACCATCCGCACTGGAATAAGCCTGACTAAGCAATTCGGTCATGCTGTACTCTGAATGTACTGCTCTTACACCAAGGGCATTCTTAAGAATATTATGAAGCTCCTCCCTCACCATCTCATGCCTCCTTCCTTTCATCCCTCCCGTCTCAATAATGATCACGTCACTCATATCACAGGGGTGCTTCTCTGCGAGGTCGAGCAACGCAAAGGTCACCCCGAAGAGCAAAACCTTAAGCTTCGCTGTGCGTGCTTCACCCACAGCATTCAGAAGGGAATCATATTCATTCAGGAAAAATCCTCCGTGATAATTGCCTGACAACTCCATCAGCTTATTTACCATATAGATGAGAGATGACCCCTCACGTTCAAGGTATGAGGGAAGCAGCCCCATGACAGCATATTGGGACGGATCACCGTAAAACTGCGTGAAAGTCCGGGACAGACTCTCATCATAGACAGCGAGGCTCCTCACCGCGTGACGGCTCTGCCGCATACCTGCCGCACCGCTGCTAAGAAACACTTTCTCCGGCTCACCTCCGCCGGTGATGATTACATGATCTCTGAAAAAAGATATTGGCAAAAAAGGAATGTCAAAGATACTGTTAACCACTTCCGGGTCAACGCCTAACAGGCTTAAATATTCTCCGTAAACCGGACACCCGGCCGCCTGATAACGAAAGATCTCAAGGGCTCTCTTCTCAAACGAGGAAGCGTCAGTTATTGCAAAGACCTCTTCCTGCAATGGCTGCTTCATCACTGTTACGGGAACTGCGTTGAACCATCAGGCTGGTAAACCCACTCAAATTTACATGAAGCAAAGGGAGGAGAAGCGTTTGAGTCAAGGGTCAGATCAATGATCCTGAGCTTTGCATATTTGTAATCGCGTGTTTTCACCACCCAGACCTGGTTTTCCTTCAGAGGTGTTGCCAGATCGATGTAAGACACACTGCCAACACTTTTCAGCCCGGCAAAGGCATTCTTTGCCTCACTCTCCGTACCGTATTCACCCGTAAGAGCAAACGGCGGAGTGAGAGTGTTCGCAGAGAGATATGCTTCAACAGATACTCCTCCGGGGAGGGTTCCTGCCATCAGGATGATATCTGCCCTGTATTGGTCCGGGAGCGTAGGGACTGCCTTTGCCTCATCAAAGGAAAGTCCCAGCGCATAGTAATAAGATTGACTGTCATACAGCTCATTGGTCAGCACAATTGTTCCCGAGTTTTGCTGATCATCACCACCACACCCTGCAAAGAGGAGCATGAAGGCCAATGACGGTATGAGACGAGGCTTCATTATTCTCCCCTTATAGCTGTTATACCCGGCAGCTTTTTGCCTTCCATATATTCAAGCATGGCTCCCCCGCCTGTTGAAACATAGCTGACCTTGTCCGCCAGATTGTTCTTGTTGATGGCTGCGACTGAGTCACCTCCTCCTATGAGGGAGAAGGCTCCTTTTTCGGTAGCCCTTGCCACTGCTTCTGCAATAGCCGTTGTTCCTGCAGCAAACTTTTCCATTTCAAAGACACCCATTGGTCCGTTCCAGAGTATGGTCTTTGAATCCATAATCACTTTCTCAAAGAGTGCAATACTCTTCGGTCCGATGTCAAGTCCCATCCAGCCATCCTTCACATCATCAATAGCTGAAACATAAGTATTAGCCTCAGCATCAAATTTATCTGCATTGACGCTATCAACAGGAAATATCAGGTTAACGCCTTTTGCCTTTGCTTTTTCCATAACAGCCCTGGCAACCTCAAGCTTGTCTTCCTCGCATAGCGAATTGCCTATCCTGCCTCCCCTGGCCTTGATGAAAGTATAGGTCATGCCCCCCCCGATAATGAGGTTGTCAACCCTGTCGAGGAGGTTATCAATAATAAGGATCTTATCTGAAACTTTTGCTCCTCCCATGACGGCAGTGAAGGGTTTCTGAGAGCTCTTCAGCACCTTGTCCATTGCGGCCAGCTCGCTGTTGATGAGGAAGCCGAACATCCTCTTATCTTCCGGGAAATAATCAGCCATTACCGCTGTCGTGGCATGAGCTCTGTGAGCTGTGCCAAAGGCATCGTTGACATATATATCGGCATAGGTTGATAGCTTCTTTGCCATCTCCTTCTGCTTCACCTTCAGTGCTGCCTTGGCAGCCTTCTTTTCCTCCTCGGAAGCTGTCTCGGGAAGAATAGGTTTACCCTCTTCCTCCGGATAGAACCTGACATTTTCAAGCATCATCACTTCGCCCGGTTTCAATGCTGCAGCCATAGCAACAGCCTCATCTCCGAGGGCGTCAGGAGCAAATGCGACCTTCATTCCGAGAAGCTTTTCGAGTACCGGAAGAACGGGCTTAAGGGAATATTTATCCTGGATACCTTCCGGACGTCCGAGATGCGACATAAGTATAGCTGATCCGCCATCACTGACGATCTTTTTTATCGTTTTAATGGCACCGCGGATACGGGTGTCGTCAGTAACTTCCCGTGTCTTCTTATCGAGCGGCACGTTGAAATCTACCCTGACAATGGCTTTATGGCCCTTGAAATTAAAATTGTCAATTAGTTTCATAGTTTATTCTGTTTATGATTTTCATTAACCGGATTGCAAAGTTAATCAATTTGAAAACCATATTGTCATCCCGCAGCACTCTGATCAGAATCATTCACTTTTAATTGCTAATTTTGCTTCCCGTCACCAGAGATGCAGAATGAATTTTTCACAGATCCCCGGACAAAAGGCAGTAATTGACAGGTTGAGGAGTTCCGTAGCTGAGAACCGTGTCAGTCACGCGTTACTGTTTAATGGCCCCGAAGGAAGCGGCAAATTTGCCATTGCACTGGCTTTTGCCCGTTATATAAGCTGCGAAAAGCGCACTTCCGAAGATGCCTGCGGTGTATGCCCGTCGTGCGCCAAATATAATAAGCTAATACACCCTGACCTGCATTTCGTTTTCCCGGTAATAAAAAAGAAGACAGGGACCGAAACGGTGAGTGACACATTTATTGCGCAGTGGCGTGAGATGGTTCTCAGATCACCCTATTTCTCATTGAGCACCTGGACAGAGGCGATGGAGGTGGCCAATGAACAGGCCATGATCCCTGTCGCTGAAGCTGCAGAGATCATAAAGAAACTGAGCCTGAAGTCGTTTGAGTCCGACTTCAAGATCATGATCATCTGGCTGCCGGAAAAGATGAACCCTGAGACAGCCAACAAGCTGCTTAAAATCATTGAAGAGCCGCCGGAGAGAACTCTTTTTATCCTGGTCTCCGAAGAGGATGACAGGCTGCTGCCTACAATTACATCGCGCTGCCAGCATATCAGGATACCTGCAATATCAGGGGAAGATATGAGTCGTTACCTGGAAAAAGAGCTGGGTATGGGACAGACGAGAGCGGAGGAAATTGCCAGCATTGCCAACGGCAACCTGGTAAGGGCGATGGAGCTGGCACGCGAGGATGACAACAGTGTCGTGTACCTTGACCGTTTTACCAGGCTGATGAGGACCGCATACTCACGTGATATACAATCACTTGTGTCGTGGTCGGAGGAAACAGCCACACTCGGAAGGGAGCGGCAGAAGAGTTTTCTTTCATACTCCCTGCGGATGATTCGCGAAAACTTCGTCCTGAATTTGGGAGGCAGGGAAAATAATTTTGCCTACCTCACACAGGCAGAAAGTGACTTCTCTCTGAAGTTTCATCCCTTTATAAACGAGAATAATATTCATGCTCTTGACCGCGAGTTCAACCTGGCATATGCCCACATCGAGAGCAACGGTAATACAAAAATGATCTTCCTCGATCTTGCCCTGAGAACAATGAGGCTTATCAGGTAAGTGCCTGACAACTGTTGAAAGTAGCTCATTTATTCCTAAATTTGCATTCATATTCCTGACAACCGGTCGTTTTTGACCATAAGCCGGGAAACATTTTCTGACATAATGGCAAACGAAGATATACAGGCCCATGGAGGTGAGGAGCCTTCCCAGCCTGAAATAAAATACAGAAGGGGCGCAAACAAGCTTGATGAGTTTGACTGGCTGGCTGACCTGCCCTTTGATCCCCGCTACAATGAGGTGATTGAGGTCCGTTTTAAGAATACCCGTAAGGGTTTCTTCCGGAATGTCAATGACCTGAAGCTTGATATAGGAGACATTGTTGCCGTTGAGGCTTCGCCCGGCCACGATATCGGTCATGTATCAATGATCGGATTTCTTGTCACTGAACAGATCAAAAGAATGAAGATAAGGCCTGTCGTTGAAGAGATGAAGAAGGTCTACAGGAAGGCAAGACCTGTTGATCTGCAAAAGTGGGAAGAAGCAAAGAAGCAGGAGGTGCCAACAATGCTGCGGTCAAGAAAGATAGCCGAGAGCCTGAACCTTGCAATGAAGATAGGTGATGTGGAGTACCAGGGGGACAAGACCAAGGCAATCTTCTATTATCTCGCTGATGAGAGGGTTGACTTCCGCCAGCTGATCAAAGTTCTGGCTGAGGAGTTTCATATACGTATAGAGATGAGGCAGATAGGCGCCCGTCAGGAGGCTGGGCGCATTGGTGGAATAGGCACATGCGGACGTGAGCTTTGCTGCTCAACCCACATCACCAACTTTGTCTCTGTGACCACCTCACATGCCCGCTATCAGGATCTCTCACTTAACCCTCAGAAACTGGCAGGCCAGTGCGGCAAGCTCAAATGCTGCCTCACCTATGAACTCGACTGCTACCTTGACGCACAGAAGGATTTTCCGTCAAGGGAGATACCTCTTGAGCTGACTAACGGAACGGCTTATTTCATGAAAATGGAAGTGCATACCGGGATATACTGGTATTCAAATGATCCGCGCATGGCAGTGAACCTGACAGCAGTGCCTGTTTCCAGAGTGCGTGAGATAATACAGCTAAACAAAAAAGGAATAAAACCTGATAATCTGCTGGCCGGTACCGGAGACAATGCCCCGGAAAAAGGAAATGACCTCCTGCTGCAAAACAGCGGCCTTACGAGGTTTGAAACAAAGAGCAATCCACGACCGGCCAGAGGAAGACGCAGGCCTTACACCAAAAAAAATGAGAGAAACCAGAAGTAGTCTTCTTGCAATAAGTGCATTTATAATGCTTGTTACCCTCTCTTGCAACAGGGGAACTTATTTTGCCGACACCGTCAAAATAGAAGGAGAAGCCTGGAGCATGTATGACCCGGTTAAGTTTATATGCACGATAGATGACACTGTCAGGGTTTATAATATTGATCTCTCTGTCCGTACATCAACAGAATACCCTTATCGCAACCTGTATCTTTTTGTCGTTACATCTTTCCCGTCGGGAAGCACTGTCACTGACACCATCCAGGTCATGCTTGCAAATGAAAAGGGTGACTGGCTGGGCAGAGGTGCAGGAGACATCCGGGAGCTGACGATCCCTTATAAATCGAATGTATATTTCCCCGAAAAAGGCGAATATCATTTCAAGGTGATCCACGGAATGAGAGACACCGTTCTGAAAGGTGTATATGACCTTGGCATGAGGATATCACTGAAAGAGAAATAACTCAAATCACTGAAGTTTGGGCAAGAACAAACAGGCACGGTGGACCGAGCTGAAAGGCTTTGGCCATGTCATTGAACCGCCATTTGATGAGGTTTTCAGTCATGATCACCAGATGAAGGGAAAATGGCACAGCGACTGGTTTGACAACAAAAACCCCATCGTTCTTGAGCTTGGGTGCGGTAAAGGTGAATATTCAGTCGGGTTGGCGGAAATGTATCCCGGAAAGAACTTCATCGGTATTGATATCAAGGGCGCACGGATGTGGAAAGGCGCGAAGGAATCTTACTATAAGAAACTGCCAAATGTGGCATTCATTCGTACCAGGATAGAGATTCTCGGATCATTCTTTGCTTCCGGTGAGGTTGATGAAATCTGGCTCACATTCCCTGACCCTCAACCTAAGAGAAAGAGAGAGAAGAAGAGGCTGGCGGGACCAGTCTTTCTGAATCTGTATAGAAATTTCCTGAAAGACAACGGCATAGTCCATCTCAAAACTGACAGCAGGGAACTGTTTGATTATACTTTCTCTTTAGTGAAAAAAAATGATCTTGAGATAATCACATCATCTACAGACCTGTACGGTCAGCCTCCGGATAACCCGCTGCTGACAATCAGAACATATTATGAGGAGATATTCCTAAAACAGGGGATCCCCATCACTTATCTTGCATTCAGACTGCCAAATGAAAAGGAAATCATCAGTCCCGGAGAATAAGAATGAAGGTTTCTTCAACCGTGTTTATGATGTCACCCGGATGGTACCTTACGGTCGTATAACGTCATACGGCGCAATAGCAAGGTATCTCGGCACCGCCGGTTCAGCAAGGATGGTCGGCTGGGCGCTAAACTCATCTCATACAGACACGGATTTCATTCCTGCACATCGTGTAGTGAACCGTATCGGGATGCTCACCGGCAAACATCATTTTGGTAATTCTTCAACAATGCAGCAGCTGCTGGAGAACGAAGGATTCATTATTGAAAATGACAGGGTAATCGATTTCGCAGGGAAGTTCTGGGATCCTATGACTGAACTTTAATCCTAAATCGGTGTTCCTTGTTCTTAAATCAAAAAAAGGTATAAACAAAATAGATTATGTATACTAAAGAGCAGGTTATCGAGGCACTGAAAAAGGTTAACCATCCTGAAAAGGGAAGTGATATTGTTTCACTGGGTATTCTTGGCGGTGTGACGGTTGACAATGAAGGAATCGGGCTGGTGCTTACTCCTGAAAAATCCAACGATCCATTTCTTATGTCGATCAGAAGCAGTTGTGTCAGGGCTATAAAAGACGCATTGGGACCTGATGCGGTGATCTCATCGATAGAGGTAAAGCCAAAAATTGTTGTATCCAAAAAGGATGAACCCAAAAGGGATAATTTGCCCGGAGTAAAAAACATTATTGCCGTTTCATCGGGCAAGGGCGGAGTGGGCAAGTCGACTGTTGCTGTCAACCTGGCTGTGGCTCTTGCGCGTAAAGGTTATGCGACCGGTTTGCTGGATGCAGATATCTTCGGACCGTCAGTGCCCAGAATGTTCAACGCGGAGAATTACAAACCTGAGGTACGTAATGAGAACGGTAATGACCTTATTATTCCGATGAAGAAATACGGTGTCAGTGTTCTCTCTATTGGCTTCTTTGTTCAGAACTCCGAGGCTGTAATCTGGAGAGGTCCCATGGCAAGCAGCTTTCTCAAGCAGCTCATCAGCCAGGGCGACTGGGGAGAGCTTGATTATCTGATCTTTGATCTGCCTCCCGGGACAAGTGACATACACCTGACTCTTGTTCAGGAAGTGCCCGTTACCGGTGCATTGGTGGTGACCACGCCGCAGGAGGTGGCCCTGGCGGATGCCCGCAAAGGCATAGCTATGTTCCGCAGCGAGGCTATTAATGTTCCTGTCCTTGGCCTTGTCGAGAATATGTCATTCTTTGTGGCTCCCGAACTGCCCGGCAGACGCTATTATATCTTCGGCAAGGAAGGAGGCAGCAGGCTGGCTGCAGAAGCCGGTGTTGAGCTTCTTGCTCAGATCCCCATTGAAGAGAGCATCTGTGATGGTGGTGATGCTGGCATCCCTTCAGCGCTGAACGACAGTGAAACTGGAAGGGCCTTCAACAGACTCGCGGAGGCTGTTGTCAAACAGGTGGAGAAACGCAATGCGGAGCTCGCCCCTACGCAGAGAGTCGAAGTAAAACAGACCTCTCTCTGACGAACTGCGAATGAAGCAGTTTTAACCTCTTTTTAGTACCTTTGAATACTTTTAACAGCCCTTGGCAGTTATAGAGTATAGATCATTCTTTCTTGGGATTACGGCGCTCAGTATATTATGTCGCGATGACCCTGGTGCTCACCGCACTTATCACCGGCTGCTCTGTTGAGAAGAATACCGGGGCCAGTCGTTTTTACAATTCCCTTGTGGCAAAATATAATGTCTGGTTTAACGGTAATGAAGCATACAAAGCCGGCGTTGAAAAAGTACAGTCGTCACACCGGGATGACTACAGTGCCCTGATCCCTGTTTTTGAATATACATCACCAGAATCTTTAAGAGCAGCAGCCTCTGACATGGAGAGGGCCATGCAGAAGGCGTCAAAGGTGATCGCTCTCTATTCGATCACTGCCAAGCCTGAAAAGAAAAGCCGCAACGAAGGCAGCGCCAGGGATGAGGAGTTTTACAACCGCCGTGAATATAATGAATGGGTGGATGATGCCTATATTCTCCTGGCAAAGTCACAGTTCTACCTTAATGACTTAACGGGTGCAAGGTCCTCTTTCTCATACACCATCAGCATCGCCACTGACCCTGAACTTATCACTGAGTCAACTATCTGGATGGCCCGGATACAAACGGAAGACGGCAATTATGCAGAAGCATCACGCATACTTCAGGGTATTGATGATGTAAATGGCTTGTCAAAAGCATTAAAGCCAATGTACTACACCACCCTGGCCGATATAGCCCTCAGGCAAAAACGCTACAGTGATGCCATCACTCCCCTTACGATGGCATTGGAAAGCAACGTCAACAGGCAGACCAGGGTCAGGCTCAATTATCTCCTGGCACAGGTGAGTAAGGCAACAGGTGACAACAATCTTTCCACACGATATTTCCGCGAAGTCATCAGTATGAACCCGCCCTATGAGTATGAGTTCAATGCGGGCATCAACCTGGCCGGCGTAGCAGATCTGTCACACGGTGATGCTGAGGATCTTATGAAGTCCTTGCGTAAGATGCTTCGTGACTCAAAGAACAAGGATTATCTCGATCAGATCTATTTTGCCCTCGGAGAGATTCAGAAACGTCTGGGAAACACTGATGAAGCCCTTAAGTACTGGGCACAGTCAGCAAGCAACAGTACAAACAACCAAAAGCAGAAGGCACGTGCATATCTCGCTCTTGGCGAATACTATTACGCACGGCCTGAATATATGACGGCATACATGTACTATGACAGCGCCTCGAACCTGATTGACGAGCGTTTTCCTGACTATGCCCTTATCAGCAGAAGGACAAGTGATCTCGGTGAATATGCTAACTTCCACCGTGTGGTGGTCACTGAAGACAGTCTTCGCAGGGTAGCTCAGATGAGCGAAACAGAGCGTAATTCACTTATCACCGGTATTATCAGTGAGTTTGAGGCAGGGCAGGCCAAAGAAAAACAAAGCGGTGGCAGTGACAGGTACAATATGGGTCTCTATTATGAGAATGAGCAGCGTGCCCAGGTGTCCATCTCGGCGGAAGGAGGATGGTATTTTTACAACCAGGCAGCCCTCACCTTTGGCCGCACAGAGTTCAGGCGCCGCTGGGGCGACAGAAAACTGGAAGACAACTGGAGGCGATCAAACAAAGCACGCGTAGCCTTCACTGCAGCCACAACTCCTGAAAACGGAGAGGAGCAGCCTGCCAGTGACAGTACGGGTAAAGCCCCTGAGCGCACCAGGGAATATTACCTCCGTAATCTGCCAATGACCGATTCACTTATGAATCTTTCCGTAATCAAGAGCGCCAATGCCCTGCTGGGAGAGGGTAAGATCCTGGCTTTACGTCTGTCTGATACCATCAGGGCAGAAGAATCACTCGAGGCGGCGGCAAAAACAAGCAATGATGACATGACCAGGGCCGAGGCGCTTTATGAGCTCTACAGGCTGCTCCATAACAGTGATCCCGCCAGAGCTGAGAGACGCAGGACTGAGCTGCTGACAGAATTCCCTAAATCAGAATATGCCCTCATCCTTTCAGATCCTGATTATGTCAGGAAACAACAGGAGATGGCAACAAAAGCACAGAAAAGCTATGAAACAGCCTATGAGGCCTTCACCTCGGAGAAATATGCAGAAGCACAAGCTATATGCAGGGAGGCTCTGATGCAGTATCCTGATGACCAGCTTGCACCTAAATTCATGCTCCTTGATGCCATGGCAACCGGAGCAACCGGAGGCGAGATGGCATACAAGGAAAAACTAGATTCACTGACAGCAAAATATCCGGCCACACCTGAAGGAAAAAGGGCTGCAGAAATTATCGCTTTTCTCAGGAAAGAGATACCTGCAATACAGGTCGCTGAAGACACACATATAGCTGAAGAGCTGTATGAGCAGGATACTCTCCAGCCTCATTACGTCATGATCATTGCCGGTAATGTCCAGGCAAATCTGAACCAGATGGTTTTCGATGTCATTAACTTTAACCTCGATAATTTCACAGACAAGAACTACCGCACTGAAGGAAAAACCGTTGACACCGACTATATCCTGATCACTGTCGGCACTTTTAAGGATGCCGCAGAGGCAGCGGCCTGGCTCAGGGCATTCAACCCCTCTGCCTATATCAGGGAAGCAGGAAGCGCGGATCTGTCACTATTCATTATCAGTCGTGATAACCTGGAAAAATTCAATAATGATAAGAATATTAACAGGTACCGGATCTTCTATGAAACTGCGTACCAAAGCACAAGATGAATTGACATATATCGATGCGACAGGTAAGAATATTATGGGTAGATGATGAGGTTGGGGTACTGAGATCCCATATACTTTTTTTGAAGGAGAAAGGCTTTGAAACAGATACATGTCCGTCCGGCAACGATGCCATCACGATGGTCAAAGACAAACCTTATGACATTATATTCCTTGATGAGTATATGCCCGGGCTAAGCGGCATTGAGACACTGCGGCGCATCAAGGCCATCAGGCCTTCCATTCCTGTGGTTATGATCACCAAGAGCGAGGAGGAGGATATAATGGAGGCGGCCATTGGCTCACAGATAGCTGATTACCTGATCAAGCCTGTCAAACCGCAACAGATCCTCCTCACACTGAAGCGCATCCTCGACATAGGTGATATTGTGACCCGCCAGACCACTTCCGTCTTCAGGGAGGAGTTCGGATCCATATCAGATATGATTTCTTCTGCCGGTAACTTCGAACAATGGAGCGATGTGTACCGCAGGCTGGTATTCTGGCAGCGCGAACTAATCAGGTCTTCCGATCCCGGCATGAGGGATGTGTTGCGCATGCAGGAGGCAGACGCCAACAGGGCGTTCGGAAAATATATCGCGAAGAATTACACGGGGTGGATATCATCTGATGCAGTTGATAAACCACTCCATTCACCTGCCGTAATGGCAAAACGCATATTCCCGCTTATAAAAAAAGGTCCTTCCCTTTTCTTCATAATAATTGACAACATGCGCCTCGACCAGTGGCAGGCCATTGCCAGTGATATCAGTCCTTATCTGCGCACTGTCTCTGAAGATCTTTATTTGAGCATCCTTCCGACGGCTACACAATACTCGCGCAATGCACTCTTTGCAGGGCTGATGCCGGCAAGGATAAGTGAGCTGATGCCGGAATACTGGATAAGCGACAATGAAGATGAGGGTAAGAACCTCTATGAAGAAAACCTGATAGGCAAGCACCTGCAAAGGGCAGGAATTAACTGCAAATGGAGCTACAGCAAGGTCAGCTCCGATACTGAAGGAAAGAACCTCAACGACAAGCTCTCCCAGCTTCTTTCAAATGATCTTAACGTGCTCGTATATAATTCCGTTGATCTCCTCAGCCATGCCAGAACAGAAATTGGCGTCCTGCGCGATATGACGGGAGATGAAGCATCATGGCTCTCATTCACGCATTCATGGTTCATTCATTCGCCTCTCTTTGAACTGCTAAGGGCCCTTGCTGCAAAAGGAGCACGTGTGGTCATAACAACAGACCATGGCTTTGTCAAGGTGCAGAAGCCTGTGAGGGTGGTGGGCGACAGGCAGACATCCATGAACCTGAGGTACAAGACCGGAAGAAATCTCGACTATAATCCGAAGGAAGTCTTCGAAGTGACCGCTCCCGCAAAAGCCGGACTGCCAATGACAAACATCACCTCGAAATATATCTTTGCCTGTGGAAATGATTTCCTGGTCTATCCCAATAATTTCAACCAGGTAGTCTCCTATTACCGGGATTCCTTCCAGCACGGAGGGGTATCACTTCATGAGATGATGCTTCCTCTTGTCAGTCTCGAACCGGTATAAAAAAGATTATTTTTGCTGCATGAAGATTGTTGTTGCAGACAAAAGTCATCTGAAAGAAGCGGCGAGACATTTTATAAGGGAGACAAAGGGGTACCGTATCTTTGCCTTTTACGGTCAGATGGGATCAGGAAAAACCACCTTTATTAAAGCTGTCTGCAGAGAGCTGGGCGTGACTGACACTGTCACAAGTCCTTCGTTCACACTTATAAATGAGTACCAGCGGCCCGGTGATGTGCCTGTATATCATTTCGATTTTTACAGGATCAGGAAGATTTCCGAAGTGCTTGACTTCGGCATCGAGGAATATTTTGACTCAGCCTCACCCTGCTATATGGAATGGCCGGAACTGATAGAACCGCTGCTCCCCCCCGAAACACTTAAACTATCTGTCATTGTAATGCCCGACGGCAGCAGGGTCATTGAAAACAGTCAGTCCGCAGAGGATCATTTATCTCGCTGAATAATATCGGATCACACCAGTATTCTCTCCGATTAAAATCTTAAATTTGATCTGATAATTGCTTTTCTTCTGTTTAACCATTAAAACGAAACCAGATGAGTCAACCGGCCAGAAATGCGTTCATGCCGCGTGAAGAGCTTATCGAAAAAGCTGTAAGCAGGCGGCAGATCTCTATAGGCATGCCTCATGACGTCCATGATGATGAAAAGCGCATAGCGCTTACTCCGGAAGCCGTAAAGATTTTGACAGACACGGGTAATGAGGTTTTTTTAGAGGCCAACGCCGGGCAGGACGCAGGTTTCCCGGACAGGGATTACAGTGACAACGGTGCGGTGGTGGTCGATACCCAGCAAAAAGTGTATGACTGTGACATCGTCATAAAGATTGCCCCTTTCACTGAGAAAGAAGCCGGATTGCTTAAGGGAAACCAGGTTGTCATCTCATTTATGAATGCGGCCACTATGCGTGAGGAAACTCTCACGCAGCTGACGCGTAAGCGTGTGACGGCACTGGCATCTGAAAGGATAAAGGACAGTGACGGAATACTTCCCGTAGTTGAATCAATGAGTGAAATCAGCGGCATAACATCGATCCTCATTGCATCTGAATACCTGAGCAACACGTCAGGAGGCAAGGGCGTCATGCTTGGCGGAGTCACCGGGGTTACACCTACAGAGGTAGTGATCATTGGTGCCAACAGGGCAGGAGAATATGCTGCGCGTGCTGCTCTCGGGCTGGGAGCAATTGTGAGAGTGTTCGACAGCTCAGTGCATCGCCTTCGCAACTTCCAGAATCTTCTTGGCCAGAGGCTCTATACCTCCACCTTCCACCCGCAGGTACTGCAGAAAGCCCTTAAGTCAGCTGATGTCCTCATCGGAGCATTGTCGCCTGATGATCTCAGACCGTGGTTCTATGTAACAGAAGAGATGGTGCAGGGAATGAAACGAGGTTCAGTCATCATCGATCTTAGCGTTGACACCGGCGGGTGCGTTGAGACAACGGAACCCAGGGCAATAAAAGATCCTATCTATGAGAAACACGGAGTGATACACTACTCCGCCTGGAACCTCCCTTCAAGAGTTCCCAAGACAGCTTCAATCGCTCTTAGCAATGTCTTCAGACCCCTGATGCAGGATATTGCTGATGCCGGAGGGATAACGCCTATGCTCAAGTTCAACAACGGCCTCCGTAATGGTGTTTATATTTACAACGGCATCCTCACCAATGAGATGCTTGCTCAGAAATTCGGGATTCTGTCAAAAGACATTAACCTGCTTCTTGCTGCCTTCTGACACTGCTCAGATATAAGTCAGCGAAGCTTCGAGACCATTCTGCTTCAGGCTTGCCCTGCGACCCATATAAAACGCCCTGTTGTCTGCAACATGTCCGGCAGGGAAGTTGAAAAGCACCGGATAACTGTAGTGACCAACAATATCAAGCACGATCTCCTCGGCGCTTTTGTTGTAACTGACCTTATCGTTGCCAATTTTCTCCATCCCTCCTACCACCAGTGCTGCAAGGTTGCTCAGCCGCCCGGTCAGGCGCAGCGAGGTGAGCATACGGTCAAGATGGTAACAGTATTCGTCCACCTCCTCAATAAAGAGTATAGCACCATCGGTATCAGGCTCAGCAGGTGTGCCTGTAAGACTGTAAATAAGAGATAGATTGCCTCCCATGACTGTTCCTTCCACAGTGAATGTCGCGTCGTGTGAGCTTTTCCATACTACCGGTTCAGGTTCGCCCTTCAGAGCTTTTATGATGGTGCTGTAACTCTCAGGTGTCTTCCTGGGGTTACTGTAGTTAAGGGGCATCTCGGCATGCAGCGAAACCAGGCCGCACACCCTGTTAAGCCAGAGGTGCAGCACCGTTATATCGCTGAAGCCGATATACCACTTGGGGCTCTTCTTAAGGGCTGAAAAGTCAATCCTGTCAATGATTCTTGATACACCATATCCGCCCCGTGCGCAGAATACAGCTTTAACTGCAGGATCATCTGTTGCCTGCTGGAGGTCATGCAACCGTTCCCTGTCGTTCCCCGCGAAGCATCCGCTCTTGCTAAAGACATTCTCTCCCATAGTGACCTCGAAGCCTGAATTATTCAGCATCTTCACAGCTTTCTGAATCACATCCTTTTCTACTATGCCTGACGGTGAAACTATGGCTAAACGATCCCCATCGGTCAGATAGGGCGGAATAGTAAGTGCCATCATTACTGATTTTTTCTGATGATAGGATCAAAAATACTTATTTTATTTAATGTGCAGTCTATGCAACTTTGGTTACCGGTTGTATCTTTACCGGATAACAGAAGGAAATTGTTTTCATTACAGATGAAGAAATTTAAACGTTACCTGATCACGTCCGCGCTGCCTTATGCCAACGGTCCTATTCATATAGGGCACCTTGCCGGGGTTTATGTTCCGTCAGATATCTATGTACGATACCTCAGGATGCAGGGTACCGATGTGATATCTATCTGCGGTTCAGATGAACACGGCGTACCTATCACTCTCAAGGCGCGGAAAGAGGGCATAACCCCACAGGAGGTGGTTGACCGATACCATGAAATGAATAAGAAGGCTTTTGAGGATTTCGGTATTGCATTTGACATTTATTCGCGTACATCAAACAAAATACATTACGAGACAGCCTCCGGGTTCTTCCGCAAGCTCTATGATCAGGGTGAATTCATTGAGAAGAGTGCCAATCAATACTATGATGAGGAAGCCGGATGCTTCCTCGCTGACAGATATATCATGGGTACCTGTCCGCACTGCGGAAATGAGAATGCCTACGGCGATCAATGTGAGAAATGCGGTACATCGCTGAGTCCCACTGACCTGATCAATCCGCGTTCAACCATCAGTGGAGGCGCTCCTGTAATGCGCGAGACACTTCACTGGTACCTTCCTCTTGACAAATATGAGCCTTGGTTAAGAAAATGGATCCTCGAGGAGCATACAGAGTGGAAGACAAATGTATACGGCCAGTGCAAATCGTGGCTTGACCAGGGCTTGCAGCCAAGGGCAGTAAGCCGTGACCTGGACTGGGGAGTGCCTGTACCGGTTGAAGGAGCAGAGGGAAAGGTCCTTTACGTATGGTTTGACGCTCCTATAGGGTATATTTCCGCAACCAGGGAGCTTACCCCCGACTGGGAGAAATACTGGAAAGATCCGGAGACACGCCTGATACACTTCATTGGCAAGGATAATATCGTTTTCCACTGTATCATTTTCCCAGCTATGCTGAAGGCAGAAGGAAGCTATATCCTCCCTGACAATGTACCAGCAAATGAGTTTCTTAACCTTGAGAATGAGAAAATATCAACCTCGAGGAACTGGGCAGTCTGGTTGCATGAGTACCTGGTTGATTTCCCGGGGAAACAGGATTCTCTCCGCTACGCACTCTGCGCCAGCGCACCCGAGACAAAAGATAACGACTTCACCTGGAAAGACTTCCAGGCCAGGAACAACAATGAGCTGGTAGCAATCCTCGGAAATTTTGTCAACCGTACCCTTGTTCTTACCAATAATTATTACGGGGGCGAGGTCCCTGTTCCCGGTGAAGTGAATGAGTATGATACAGCGACCCTTCATTCAATAATGACATTCAGGGAAAACGTGGAGACCAACCTTGAGGCATTCCGTTTCAGGCAGGCACTTGCCGAAGCCATGAACCTGGCACGGCTCGGCAATAAGTATCTTGCCGACACAGAGCCCTGGAAAGTGATGAAAACAGACCCTGACCGTGTCAGGACCATCATGTACATCTCTCTTCAGATAACGGCTAACCTCGCCATTATCCTTAATCCTTTCCTTCCCTTCTCAATGGACAAGCTGAGAAGCTGGCTGAACCTGGCAGATCTTGGCTGGGACAAGGCGGGCAGCACTGACCTGCTGAAGCCGGGACATAAAGTATCTCCCGGAGAACTGATGTTCAGCAAAGTGGAAGACGCCGAGATTGAAAAACAGATTAAGAAACTGCTGGACACAAAGAAGGCAAATGAGAAAGGAGCGATTTCCGTCATTCCCGGGAAAGATGATGTCAGCTTTGAAGAATTTACTAAAATGGACATACGCACAGCGATGATCCTCGAAGCCCGGAAAGTACCAAAAACCACAAAGCTTATCAGGCTGAAGGTAGATACCGGGATAGATGTACGGACTATCGTGTCAGGAATTGCTGAACAGTTCAGTGCAGAAGAGCTTCCGGGAAAGTCTATATCGGTCATTGTGAACCTTGCACCCCGGACAATCAAGGGAATAGAATCCCATGGCATGGTTCTGCTGGCTGAAGATGAAAACGGCA
>JADGPV010000150.1 GCA_017882245.1 Bacteroidales bacterium
TATTATGCCGGGTGAAGAAGAAATATCGTACGTAATAAGGTGGAATGCGGTAAAACTCAGGACGTTAAGCTCAAGCATAGTTGCTCCGGCAAGGTAGAGCCACATCTTAATATCCACCCTGCCTTGCAGGAGCTGAAGGTTTTCCACTCTCCCGAAGAAGAGATCTGCTGCAAATGATTTTCTGACAGGTTTCACCGGCAGAACCAGCACCAGGGTAACAATCATGCCCAGGATGCATGCACCTGCCAGTCCATACCACCGGTAGTGATAAAGATAATAATAAGGAACCAGGTCAGTTATCCCCAGAAGGAACCATAAAGCCACCACCACAATGAACACCAGGATCCCGTTGAGATGATATCTCATCTTTTCAGCTGATCCTGGTTTTGTTATATAACCGCGCACCCACCTTCCCGGAAGGAATGCGTTGAGAAAAAAAATAGCAGCCATGATTATGACAGGTGCAAGAACCCCCAGTATCTTATCCATAAAGTCATTTTGATAACCTAAAAGTATATAAATATTCAGGTCTTGTCACCTTGAAGTCCAAATCTTACTTCTGCATAACTCTGGATAAATTTTATGGTTTCTTCAATTCCCAGGACAGAAGAATTTACGCACAGGTCGTATGAACTGGCTGCTCCCCATACTTTACCGCTGAAGTATTCGTAATAATCAGCACGTTTCTTATCTAATTTCCCGATATAGTCCTCTGCTTTGTTTTCGGCTATCTCCTGAATCCTTGCGACACGCCTGATCCGGTCCCTCATATCTGCGCTTATGAACACACTCAGGCATCGCGGATGATCTTTCAGAATGTAATCGGCACAGCGTCCAACGAAGAGACTTGAATTCAAACCTGCCAGTTTGCGGATAACATCACTCTGGATCTTAAACAGCATTTCGTTGCTCAGATAATAATTGGCATAGACCTCATCTGTCAGAAAACCGCGCAGATCAAGCAATCCCCCGAAAAGACTGTGTGTCTTCTTTTCATCAGCTTCCTCAAAATGATTTTCCCTGATGCCGCTCTCCTGGGAAGCTATCCTTATGAGTTCCTTATCATAGAAGGATATTCCCAGCCTCGCTGACAGCTTCTGACCTATCTCCCTACCGCCGCTCCCGAGTTGCCGCCCGATGGTAATTACGTACTTATCTGTCATAAGTCTATTGATTTAGCATTATTCAAATTTACTGCTTATTAATAGGGAATTCACTTTTTTTTGTGTGGAGTTGCTGCGAGCGCTTCAGCTGTGGAATACCTGAACATATAATTGTAACGGCTCTGTAATTTTGCGGGATCAAGGATGATAGAGTGGATACTGTTATTAATGCCAGCAGGCTGAAGATTCAGGAGTTTCAGATTCCACAGGACCCAAAGGAGACTTTTAATGACACCAACCGGGAACATGAAATATTTTTTATCGGGAACAATCTCACGTATAGCTGCACAACTGTCCGGAGCAACGTTGTAAACCCCTTCAATTAGATCATCAATTATGACTTTGCCAAGGAGAGAAACAAAATCGTCCTCATGTAACAGCTGAATTTTGTAATTCTTGCAGAATCCCGGAAGAAAGGGAAACTGTGTCAGCAATCTCAGGACTATTCTGTCGCTGGAAAAGGAAGGCCCTGTCACAGTACATATACGGAGTATCAAAATGCGGAGGTTTTCACGCACCCTGAAAGAAAGAAACATCTGCTCAATGGTCTGCTTGTTCATTCCGTACCGGTACTTCCCGGGCCTGAGCTTATGGGTTTCATTAATCCATTCGGGATTATCTTTCCAACCTCCGTAGGCAGCAGCTGAACTGGAGTGGATGAGCTGTTGAACTGATAAAGTGCGGTTTGATACGTCCAGAATGTTTTCTGAACCGTCCACATCTATTAAATGCTCTTTTTTCCTGTTCCGCACTTTGTTAAATGTGCAGGCAAAATGAACGACATGCGTCGGTTGTTCCCGAAAAAGGATTTTCTCAAGCAGAGCCTTGTCGGTGATACAACACAGGTAAAATTTAAAATACTCCCCGGGAAGAACGGCATCACTCGTCCTGTTATCAATTCCGACAACGGCTGTTTTTTTTGAAACCAGAGAATTAATAAGCAAACTTCCCAGATACCCTGAAGATCCTGTGACGAGTACTTTCATAATTCATTTTGAATTTAGTCTCGGATGAACGAGACAATTTAGGCATCTTTTCGACATTTGGCAGAAGAAATCCTGCTATTTCATTTCAAATATTATGATATAATTAAAAACATTGCATAATTTGTACATACCTATACAGTAAATGAAGATGAAACAGGATACAATTGATATTCTTTGCTGTCCGCAATGCAGGGGGGAGCTCTCATTTGCACGAACTTCAGACAGTTTCGGTCATTCAGACAGAAGCATGGTCTGCCGTAACTGCGGCAAGAAATTTACGGATACGGAAGGGTTTCCTGATTTCCTGGGAGAGACCGGGTTGAAATATTCCGGTAAACGGGAAAAAATAGTCAGGACATTGTATGCAAAAGTTTATACCCCTGTTAATAATTTCCTTTTCCTTTTCTGCGGAGGTGCCGGGAACGCCCGAAGAGAGGTCCTGAGCAGGCTTGATCTGCAAGACAGTTTTTCCGTTCTGGAAACCGGCATGGGAGCGGGAGAGAACTATCTGTGGATGAACAGCAAGGCAAAGAACCTCCGGTTTTATGGCATCGATATTCAAAAGCAAATGATGGTGCATTGCATGGAAAACACACAAAAATGGGGAATACAGGCTGAGCTTTTCCGGGCTGATGCAACGAACCTTCCTTTTAAAGATGAAAAATTTGATGTCGTGTTCCACCTGGGCGCAATAAACCTTTTCCCCGACAAAGGAAGAGCCATTGAAGAAATGATCAGGGTTTCAAGGCCCGGAACCCGTATCGTGATTGCAGATGAGACGGATAAAGCTGCCAGATTGTTCAACGTGTTCACCGGAGCGAATGATAAAGTTACTCCGCCGGTAGATCTTATTCCCGGCAATATGATCAATAAAAGCCTGGAAATAATCTGGCGCGGGTACGGTTATCTGATCCAGTTTACAAAACCTTACAATCCTCCTAACTCCAAATAATGAATAAATACATTCTTGCATTTGACCAGGGAACTACAAGTTCCAGGGCCATTGTATTCAATCACAAGGGATTACCTGTTGCCACGGCACAGAAGGAATTCACGCAACATTTTCCCAGGCCGGGATGGGTCGAGCATGACCCCGGCGAGATATGGTCGACGCAATCAGGCGTAGCCCTGGAGGCAATAACCAGGGCCGGCCTCAAAAGCTCTGATATCACGGCCATAGGAATTACCAACCAGCGTGAGACAACCGTCATCTGGAACCGAAAGTCCGGCAGACCGGTATTTAACGCAATAGTATGGCAGGACAGGCGCACAGCTGATTTTTGTGACCAGCTTAAGGAAGAAGGGTATGACAGGATGATACGTGAAAAGACCGGTCTGATCATTGATGCATATTTTTCTGCCACAAAAGTTAAATGGATACTTGACAATGTCAGCGGTGCAAGGTCTCTTGCAGAAAAGGGAGAGCTTGCCTTCGGGACAGTCGATTCATGGCTGGTATGGAACCTCACGGGACGGAGGCTCCATGTCACCGATGTATCAAATGCGTCGAGGACAATGCTCTTTAACATTCATTCAATGACATGGGATAATGACCTCCTTAGACTTTTTGATATTCCGGAGAGCATTCTTCCGGACGTGCGTTCCTCAAGTGAAGTTTATGGCCTGACATCCGGTCTCTTCCCGGATCAGATCCCTGTTTCAGGTATGGCAGGTGACCAGCAGGCGGCACTTTTCGGACAGATGTGCATTGACCAGGGAATGGTTAAAAACACTTACGGCACGGGATGTTTCATGATGATGAATATCGGGCAAAAACCTATAGAGTCAAAAAACAGGCTGCTCACCACAGTTGCCTGGAAGACAGGTGATAAGGTAGAGTATGCGCTCGAGGGGAGCATATTTATTGCCGGTGCCGTAGTGCAGTGGCTCCGTGACAGTCTGGGGGTTATCAATACATCAGCTGATGTTGAAAAGCTTGCTGCCATGGTACTATCAAGCGAAGGTGTGTATTTTGTTCCTGCCTTTGCAGGTCTGGGAGCTCCTTACTGGAACCAGCATGCTAGAGGAACTGTCACAGGCCTTACCCGCGGCTCAACAGCAGCACATATAGCCCGTGCCGCACTCGACAGCATTGCTTATCAGACACTTGATGTTTTACTTGCAATGCAAAATGATTCAGGTATTATTATCAAGGAGTTAAGAGTAGACGGTGGTGCTTCTGTCAACAAAGGGCTGATGCAGTTTCAGTCAGACATACTGCAGACAAAGGTCATTCGCCCCATGGTCACCGAGACTACAGCATTGGGTGCTGCTTACCTGGCAGGACTGGCAACAGGGTACTGGAGCGGACCTGAGGAGCTCAGGAGGCAATGGCAGGCAGACCAGGTATTTATGCCGATCATGAAGCCCGAAGAGACTCAGTCGCTGATCATGGGCTGGCAACGGGCAGTGAGAGCCGCGGAAGCCTGGGCAAACGGGAAGTAGAAGCTTAATGGTTGCAGCTCTGTACAATCAGTTTTTTCATTATGTTTACATTCTGGTATCAAGGAGATGAATAGAACCGCTCTTCTGTCTGTTTTATTAATCGTGCTGTTTTCCCCGCTGACAAGGGCGCAGGTGGCGGACAGCGCTGATGTCTACCTGCTTACCTGCGCACCGGGTAATGCAACCTATTCCATCTACGGCCATACAGCACTGAGAATCAATGTCAGGGGCTCGAACTTCGACAGGGTTTATAACTGGGGCATATTCGACTTTTCAACTCCCCATTTCGCATTTCGTTTTGCTAAGGGCAGACTTGATTATATGCTCGGTACATACGGCTATGACCGTTTCGTTAATGAATACTTTTCAGAAGGTCGCTCAGTATGGTCCCAGAAGATAAACCTTACTACTGCGGAGAAGGAAAAACTGTTTGGACTCATTAGTGAAAACCTTAAGCCTGAGAATGTGAAGTACAGGTATGATTTTTTCTTTGACAACTGTGCCACCAGGATCCGCGATATACTTGCAGCTTCAGTAACAGATTCATTGGTCTTCCCGGTAAAGGAGCATATGCAGACCTTCAGGCAACTCATTCATCATAAACAGAAGGTTTTGCCATGGATCGACTTCGGAGCTGACATGCTTCTTGGGCTTCAGGCTGATCGCAAGGCTACACCGGCCGATGAAATGTTTCTCCCCGACCACCTGAAAGATAACTTAAGTGCCTCTGTCGTTATTCATGATAATAACCGTGAACCGATCCTGGAAGAAGCTGTTACAATCGTTGACCTCCCGCCTGCCTCATCAGGAGCACCGATATGGATGCCACAGCTTGTATTTTATCTTATCCTTCTGTATGTCATTCTTGTCACTTTTGTCATTGGCATGCCATTGCTGGGACGTATTACGGATATTGTACTCTACATAATCTATTCGATACTGGCCCTTCTGCTGATATTCACGAATTTCTTTTCGGAGCATGACGCTCTCCATTATAATCTCCTGATCCTTGGCATTAATCCGCTTATACCGGTACTTCTTGGCTTTATCCTGGCAAATAGGAAAGCTATAAAGCTGAGCAGGATCGCATTCGTTATTTCTATGCTCTGGGTACCTGTATCACTCATTGCAGGACAGGGCATTAACCCGGCCCTGATACCCCTGGTACTCATTATCACGGTCAGGCTTTTCAAGCATTGTGAATTCGGCAAGGTGCTTTAACACTTCTTTAACAATCTTTAACACGGATTTTTAATATGGGAACTCATCTTTGCGGATGTTTTTTCGCAGAGTAGTAACAACACAATAATAATTATGGAACACACAACCGATATCAGGCTCCTGAATGAGAAGATCGAAAAGGAGAGTGCCTTTGTTGATTTGCTGAGGCAGGAGATAAACAAGGTGATTGTGGGGCAGCGTCATCTGACCGATTCGCTGCTCATCGGACTGCTGTCCAACGGGCATATATTGCTTGAAGGAGTACCCGGTCTGGCGAAGACACTGGCTATCAAGACGCTGGCTTCGATCATTGATACGAAGTTCAGCAGGATACAGTTCACTCCCGACCTCCTTCCGGCTGACCTTATCGGAACAATGATCTACAGTCAGAGGAAAGAGGAATTCGTGGTTCGCAAGGGACCGATCTTTGCCAATTTCATTCTTGCCGATGAGATAAACCGCTCGCCGGCTAAAGTGCAGAGTGCGCTGCTTGAAGCCATGCAGGAAAGACAGGTGACCATTGGAGAAAATACGTACAAGCTTGATGAGCCATTCATGGTCCTTGCCACGCAGAACCCCATAGAGCAGGAGGGAACCTATCCTCTGCCGGAAGCTCAGGTAGACAGATTCATGCTTAAGGTAGTGATCACTTATCCTGAAAAGGAAGAAGAGAGAATGATCATCCGTGAGAACCTGGCAAGCGAATTTCCGACGGCGAAGACTATCCTCAAGCCTGAGGATATTATGAGGGCACGCAGCGTGGTGAAAGAGGTTTATATTGATGAAAAGATAGAGAACTACATCCTTGATATAGTCTTTGCCACACGTGATCCTGAGAAGTTTGGCCTCTCAAAATTCTCACCGCTGATTTCATACGGTGCTTCACCAAGAGCCGGCATCAACCTGGCGATCGCGTCAAAAGCATTCGCTTTTATTAAAAGAAGAGGATTCGTGGTTCCGGAAGATGTAAGGTTCCTGTGTGCTGACGTGCTAAGACACCGTATAGGGCTTACTTATGAAGCTGAAGCAGAGAATGTAACTCAGGACCAGATAATTACAGAGATACTGAATACTGTGGAAGTTCCGTAGTCCCGATGAAAGGATCTTTTCTCATATTAATGTTTCTCGTTTCAGCCATCTCTGCCGGAGCACAGGATTTCATTGGTCTGAGTGAGCAGACCATAAAGCAGATTATGTCTGAGAAAAACCCTCGTATGATAATAGATAGTAAGGTGAAGAATGATACATTCAGATACCTTACATATTGCTCTGAAGACAAAGAAGAAACATGGGTCATATTCATCGATGAGAAAGGAAGATGCAACGGAGTTAGGATTAGCTGTGATAACAGGTTCCTTAATGACAGGAGAAAAGAGCTCAACACTCTTTACGGTTCAGGGGAGAATGACAATTGGACGTATAAGTCAAGGGGAAGTGAAATATCTGTCCGCCTTGAAGATGAGACATGGTTCTTCACAATAACCTACCAGAAAATACAGCAAAAGGGCAAAAGTGGAAACGACAGAGCTGCTTAAGAAGGTCAGGAAAATTGAAATCAGATCACGCGGTCTGACACGACAGATCTTTGCCGGGGAGTACCATAGTGCTTTTCGCGGCAGAGGTATGGCTTTCAGCGAGGTGCGTGAATACCAGTTCGGCGACGACATCCGCAGTATCGACTGGAATGTCACGGCACGGTTCGGCCATCCTTATGTTAAGATCTTCGAGGAGGAGCGGGAGCTCACCGTAATGCTGCTAGTAGATGTCAGCCGCTCGGGAGACTTCGGAACCGTCACTGGTACAAAGAGGGAAATGATGACCGAGATAGCAGCCGTCCTCTCATACTCTGTAATTGCCAACAATGACAAGGTAGGTCTGATACTTTTCTCTGACAGGGTGGAGAAATATATTCCCCCGAAAAAAGGGAGGGCTCATATGCTAAGGATCATACGTGAGTTGCTAAGCTATGAACCGCAGTCGTCAGGAACGTCACTCAGTGAACCCCTTCGATTCCTTACAAATGTAATAAGGAAGAGATGCACGGCTTTTATACTGTCTGATTTCATGGCTCCGCCATTTGTTGAAGCGCTTCGGATTGCATCCGGCAAGCATGACCTTGTTGCACTTAACATAAGCGACAGACGCGAGAAAGAAATTCCTGATGTTGGATTTATGCGTGTGACTGACCCGGAAACAGGTAACGAAAACTGGATCGATACCTCTTCCGCAAAGATCAGGAAGGATTATGCCGACCTCTGGAAACGTCATGAGGAGACCGTAAGCAGCTCATTTATCAGCTGTGGCATTGATTCGGCGACCATCAGCACGGGTGAAGATTACATCAAACCCCTGATATCACTCTTCAAACACAGATAATAAAATGAGAAGAGCATTTGCACTGGTTGCCATATTATCACTTTTCATTGCGGCATATTCGCAGAAGATAACCGTTAAGTCTTCTCCTGACACAACAGCCATCCTCATCGGCGATCAGATCGGATTTTCAGTATCGGCTACTATCCCCTCAGGCATAAATGCTACTCTCAGCACTATGAAAGACACTCTGGCAAGCAAGATCATAGTTCTCGGCAGGAGTGCCCGTGATACCGTCAAATCACCTGATGGGAATATGACTGTGACGGACAGATACCTTATTACTTCGTTTGATTCAGGCACATATTCAATACCCCCGTTCTATGCCGAGTTCCTTTCAGGTGATAGCATAAGAAGATATTATTCAGATTACTCATACCTGCAAGTGGCGCGTCCTGACGTTACTCCGAAGGACACGACAGATGTCATTTATGACATAGTGCCTCCCCGCACTGCACCATTGACTTTCAGGGATATCCTTCCGTGGCTTGTAATAGCTTTAATAGCAGCAGCAGTCATATACCTGCTGGCAAGGTTCCTGCCAAGAAATCCCCTGAAGAGATTTATCAGGCCTCCGGTCCCGAGCGAGCCGGCGCATATTATCGCACTTCGCGAACTGAACCGACTCAGAGAGGAAGAGGTCTGGCAGAAGGGAGAGGTGAAGGAATTTTACTCGAGGCTGTCGGACATTTTACGAAGGTATATTTATAACCGGTATGGTATAATGTCTCCGGAGATGACCACGGACGAGACTGTACGGATGCTTCAGAAGGCAGCCGTGACTACCCGTGACGAGATGTCACTGGTAAGGGAGCTTCTTTCGCTTTCAGATATGGTTAAGTTTGCCAAATATGTGCCACAGAGCGAGATACATGAGAAGTCAATTGACGACGCTATCAGGTTTGTAGATCTGACATGTGAGCCGGAAGTGGCTGCTGCACAGAACAGCAACGGGAAAGGAGGGAAGGATGCATAACGTCGTCTTCGAGAACGGATGGTTCCTCTGGTTTCTCCTTATTATACCTCTTCTCCTGGCGTACTATATTTATCGCCAGGGCAAGTCCCATGCTGCCATAAAACTGTCCACGGCCAGTTTTTTACAGGGTGGCAGCAAGACCTTCCGTCATTGGCTCCGTCATCTGCTTTTTGCTATGAGGATAGTGGTGATTGCTCTTGTAATTATAGTGATTGCACGCCCGCAGAACGTTGACAAATGGCAGAGCTCAACCACCGAGGGGATAGATATAGTAATGGCTCTTGATGTCTCAGGCAGCATGCTTGCGCGGGACTTCAGTCCTGACAGGCTTGAAGCCTCCAAGAATGTCGCAACTGAGTTTATCAGCGGAAGGCCTTATGACCGCATCGGACTGACAGTCTTCAGCGGCGAGAGCTTCACAGAGTGCCCGCTGACGACTGATCATGCAGTCCTGATCAATCTCCTCAGGGAGGTTAAAAGCGGCATCATCGAAGACGGTACGGCAATCGGTGTGGGCCTGGCAACAGCCATCAACAGGATAAAAGATTCTGATGCCATAAGCAAGGTGATAATCCTGCTGACTGACGGAGTTAACAACAGGGGGTCTATCGATCCTGTAACTGCAGCTGAGATAGCAAAGACATTCGGCATCAGGGTATATACAATCGGTGTAGGAAGTATGGGATATGCAGATTATCCCGTGCAGACCCCGTTCGGCATTCAGTATCAGAAAATGCAGGTTGAGATTGACGAGGCACTCCTCAGAAAGATTGCTGACCTCACTGGCGGACAGTATTTCAGGGCTGTCGACAATACAAGCCTGGAGAAGGTATATAATGAAATAGATAAACTCGAAAAGTCAAAAATAGAAACAAGAGAAAACAGCAAGCGTGAGGAAGTATTCATGCCATGGGCTCTGGCAGCAGCCATATTACTTAGCCTTGAGCTGCTTCTCAGGTATCTGTTTATGAGAAACTTGTCATAGTGTAGCGATGGATACGTTCAGATTTGCACAGCCTGATATGCTCTACCTGCTCCTCCTGGTACCGGTGCTCATTTTAATATGGATCACGGGTAACAGGAGAAGAAGGATTGCGCGGGAGCGCTTTGGCGAACCTGACCTTGTGAAGAGACTGTCGCCAGACTATTCACCAGGCAGGATGTCGGTCAAGTTCTTTTTACGATTGCTGGCATTGGTCTTTGCAGTGCTTACGGTCGCCAGACCACAGTTCGGTTCCAGGCTGGAGCAGGTCAAACGTGAGGGAGTGGAGGTCATAATAGCCCTTGATGTTAGCAACTCAATGCTAGCGGCAGATATCACTCCTTCAAGACTGGAAAGGGCCAAACAGGCAATAGCGCAGCTCGTCGACCAGCTGAGGGATGACAGGATTGGACTTATTCTTTTCGCAGGTGATGCTTATACACAGATACCAGTCACCAATGACTATCTCTCTGCAAAGATGTTTCTGGAATCTGCAGGACCAGATGCCATTTCAAAACAGGGTACAGCTATCGGAGCGGCTATTAACCTTGGTATCAGATCATTCTCACCTGAAAGCGATAAAAGCAGGGCGCTGATAATAATCACTGACGGTGAAAACCATGAGGACGATGCCGTTGAAGCTGCCAGGGCCGCTGCCGGAAAAGGAATTGTGATACATACCATAGGTATCGGTTCACCTGACGGATCACCAATTCCTTTGAAAGCCGGCGGCGGAAGTGATTATCTGAAAGACGGGGATGGAAATACCGTGATATCAAAACTCGATGAGAAGGGATTGCAGGAGATAGCTTCAGTTACCGGAGGAAGGTATGTAAGAGCAAACAACACCAGCCTGGGTCTCAATGAGATCTATAATGATATAGGCCGCATGAAGAAGTCGGAAGCCGACACCGTCATGTACACTGAATATAATGATCAGTTCCTTGTACCCGCTGCCATAATGTTTATACTGCTGGCTATAGATGTCTTGCTTACTGATCGTAAAAACCATATACTGAGACGATTGGGAATAATTGAAGCGCAGGCTAAAAATCATCGGTCATGACAGTATTGAGCGTAAATAAAATAATTATTGCGGCAGCATGCTTGTTAATGGTGCATTCCACTTTGCTGGGACAGCAGGAGAAAGAGTACATAAGAAAGGGAAACAGGTTATACAAAAAGAGCGAGTTCGCCGGGAGCGAAGGCATGTACCGCCGGGCACAGGCACAGGAGAGATCGACATACGATTCCGGTTTTAACCTTGGCGATGCACTTTACAAACAAGGCAGGTTCAGCGAGGCTGCAAATGAATTTATGAGGACATCGAAAGGCAGTGAGGCAGATTCGATGAAGCAGGCACAAAGTTTCTATAACCTCGCGAATTCGTTATTGAAAGATCAGAAGTTTGAGGAAAGCATAAAAGCTTACATTAATTCACTGAAGCTTGATCCCGGTAATGTTGAGGCAAAATACAACCTTGCTTACGCTCAGGATCAGCTAAAGAAACAGGAACAGAAGAAAGACCAGAAGCATGACGAAAACAAGAAGGATGAGAACA
>JADGPV010000151.1 GCA_017882245.1 Bacteroidales bacterium
GAAAAATAAATAACCCCGCCGGTGGCGGGGTCAGTCATGTGTTGCGGAGAGAGGGGGATTCGAACCCCCGGTCCAGTCGCCCGGACAACGGTTTTCGAGACCGCCCCAATCGACCACTCTGGCATCTCTCCGGTACGCCGCGCCCCTTCAGCATGGCAGATGCAAATATAGCTGATTTTGTTGTAAACAGCCGCAGACTCTCCTGTCAGGCTTCCGTACAATTAAAAAAACCGCTGCGGATATACCGTGCGGTTAATATGTAAGGTGAGAGGATTAAATTATTCCTTGACAAATCTTTTCATCAGGGTTACCCGCGGTGCAGTGAACCTGATGAAGTAAATTCCCCTGTTAAGCTGGTTTACCGTTATGGTGATCTGATCCTGTTTGTCGCAGACTTCTGTCATATGTTTATTGCCGGTAACATCAAAAATCTCTATCATGGTTACACCTGAAATATTCTCTGCAATGAGTTCGGTCTTGGCAGGAACAGGATATAACTTGATATTTTCAGCAAGTTTTAAGGTGAGTGAATCCGTACCGGAAAGCTTATTGTCTGTTATTAGCTTGGAACGGGTCTGTCCAAAACTATAAGTTGCTGGAAGCAGAGCCATGACAATAATAAAAATGAAAGGTATTTTGGAGAGTAAAAGTTTCTTCATCGGCATTTATTCTTAGTTACTGTATTCATGGTACCTGTAATCGTATAAAAATAATAATAGCGAACGTACCTTATACTGCATTTTATTAATAAATGTTTCAATCCTGAACAATTTATTAACAGGTGGAAATGTTTTTGCCCATGATTAAAAAGAAATTGAATCATGCATTATGTCAAAGGATATTATTCATAAAAAAATTATCTTAGCCGCCACTCTAAAGAGATTCATTATTACTTAAAACCAGTACCGTGAAAAAGATCATTATCATCATGATGACTGCAATAATTGCCGTTGTCTCTTGCACAACAGAAAAGAAAGAACCGGTAAACCCATTCTTTACTGAATGGCAGACGCCTTTTGGTGTTCCTCCTTTTGACCAGATAAAGAATGAGAATTACATGCCTGCTGCCGACTCAGCCATCACCCTTGCCAAAGCTGAGATAGAAGCCATCACCTCCAGTACCGAGGCGCCTACTTTTAAAAACACAATCGCAGCATACGACCGCGGAGGGCAGCTGCTGAACAAGGTGGCATTCGTCTTTTATGCCCAGACAAGCGCCAATACCAATGACACCCTTGAGGCTCTCCAGATGGAGCTCGCCCCGAAGATGGCAGCCTTCACAGATGAGGTTCTTCTTAATGCAGCTCTCTTCCAGAGGATCAAGGCCATATATGATAACCGGGCGAATGAGAACCTCAATGATGAGGAGATGTTCCTCCTTGAGAATCTCTACAAGGGTTTCGTACGAAATGGTGCCCTTTTGAACTCAACAGACCAGGAGACTCTCAAGAAACTGAACCAGGAAATTTCCAAGCTTACTGTCAAATTCAGCCAGAACGTCCTTGCTGAAACCAACGACTTCAAGCTTGTCATTGATAATGAAGCTGACCTGGCCGGACTGCCTGAGAGTGTCATTACCAATGCAGCCGAGATGGCAGAGGCTGACAGCCTTATGGGCAAGTGGGTCTTCACAACACAGAAGCCGAGCATGATACCGTTCCTTCAGTATGCAGACAACCGCGACCTCCGCAAGAAACTTTATGATGCATACCTTAACCGTGGCAACAACCATAACCAATATGACAACAACCAGGTGCTTGCAGATCTGGTCAGACTCAGGGCTGACAGGGCAAAGCTTCTGGGATATAAAACTCATGCCGCCCTCAATCTTGAGAACAGGATGGCCAAGACGCCGGAAAATGTCCTCAATCTTCTTAATAATCTGCTTGGCAGATCACTGCCGGTGGCCGGCCGCGAACGCGACGAGATGCAGAAGATCATTGACAGCGAAGGCGGCAAATTCAAGCTCGAGCCCCATGACTGGTGGTATTATGCTGAGAAGCTACGCAAGTCGAAGTATGATCTCGACGAGAATGAACTGAGGCCTTATTTCAGTCTTGACAACGCCCGCGACGGTGTATTTGCAGTTGCCAACAAACTTTACGGAATTACTTTTACCCGGATTGAAAACATACCATTGCCTCATCCTGATGCACAGGCTTTTGAAGTGAAAGAAGCTGACGGACGCCACCTGGGTGTTCTGTACATGGACTTCTTCCCTCGTGAGAGCAAACGCCAGGGAGCATGGTGCGGAGGATACCGTGACCACAGGGTGCTCGACGGTAAGGAAATAACCCCCATCGTGACCATAGTAGGGAACTTTACCCCTCCGGCAGGTGATGAGCCTGCTCTTCTGAGCCTGGATGATGTGAATACACTCTTCCATGAGTTCGGACATGGCCTTCAGGGACTCTTTTCAAAAAACACCTATTCAAGCACAACTACCGCAAGAGATATAGTCGAGCTGCCTTCCCAGATAATGGAACATTGGGCCACCAATCCTGAGGTACTTAAAATGTACGCCAGACATTATAAGACCGGAGAGGTCATGCCTGATGCACTGATTGAGAAGATTAAGAACAGCACCTACTTCAACACCGGGTTTGACAACGTTGAGATAATGGCCGCCTCACTGCTTGATATGGCATACTACTCGCTCGAAGCTCCGGTGAACGTTGACGTTCAGAAGTTTGAGAAGGAGACGATGAAGAAAATAGGCCTTATACCTGAGATAGAACCGAGGTACCGCAGCACATATTTTCTTCATATGATTGACGGATATGATGCAGGCTACTATGTCTACACCTGGGCAGCAGTGCTGGATAATGACGCCTTTGAAGCCTTTAAGGAGAAGGGTATCTTCGACCAGGCTACAGCTGCCTCATTCAGGAAAAACATTCTGGAAAAGATGGGGACAATGGATGCTGAACAGATGTACCTTAATTTCCGGGGCCGTGAACCGAAGATAGATGCCTTGCTGAAAAACAGGGGATTGAATTAATACTATAACCTTAATTTTTTTAAGGCTGTCATCCCACAGGAGCGACAGCCTTTTTTTCAAAGAATCTCCTTCTTGTTGTAAGAATTCTCAAAGAGGATCCAACCGATCCTGTCTTATCTTTAAAACATAGCAGGGTAATTTAATATCTTTACTTCTGTGAGAGAGTCAGTTAAAATTATACCACTGGCCGGTATTGATCTCGCCGGACTGGAGCACCTTCTGGCAATCAAAGGTGTGGATTCACGATATGCCCGGCGAATCCTTTACTGGATATTCAGAAGGGGCATAAGGTCTTTTACTGAAATAAACGATATCCCTAAAAATGTGCTGTCAGTTCTCCCGGAAAGTTTTGCCACAGGCCTTAGCTCTCCTGTATCGTCGGCTGTTTCTGCAGACGGTTCAGTAAAGTACCTTTTCCGGACCAGTGAAGGTCTTCTTCATGAGACTGTTTATCTCCCTGAGGGTAACCGCAAAACAGTATGCGTTTCTGTGCAGTCGGGATGCCGCATGGGCTGCCGCTTCTGTGCAACCGGACTGAGCGGCTGGAGAGGCAACCTGAGAGCCGGCGAGATTGTCAACCAGGTTGTCAGCCTTCCGCATGATGTCAGTCATGTGGTGATGATGGGAATGGGTGAACCCGGTGACAATATTGAGGAAGTAATCAAAGCTTACAATATAATCACTGCTGAATGGGGACTGGCAATAGGCAGGAACAGGGTGACAGTCTCAACGGTCGGTGTGACACCTGCGGTAAAGAGACTATTGGAAGAAACCGAATGTAACCTCACCCTCAGTCTTTATTCTCCTTTTAGCGAGGAACGAAGAGAGGTAATGCCGGCTGAATCTGCATGGCCCTACAAAGAGACCCTCTCTCTCATGAAGGCCTTTAAGGCAGACCGTAACAGGCGTCTTACAGTGGCCTATGTAATGATCAGAGGAAAAAATGATACAGAAAGGCATCTTGAAGAACTAAATAGATTACTGACGGGAACGAGGTTAAGAGTAAATCTTCTCCCCTATCATCAGGTGGAGAATGACAGTGACTGCAGTTCTGACGCTGAGACAATGATGAGGTTCAAGCATCTTCTGGTAACATCAGGTGTCGGAGCTTCAGTCCGTAAGTCAAGAGGCGGGGATATAGCCGCGGCGTGCGGGATGCTTGCTGCTGGTGGCAGGTAAAAAGAATGCAGTAATAAATAATTTCCCGATTTCTCTATTTTGAGGGATTAAGAAGCTGCAGCATGTATTCGGTGATAAATATGCCGTTAAAGCGTATCCATTCCCTTTTCGTGGCACTGAGGACAAATCCGTGATGAAGAAAAAGATTCATACTTTCTTCATTGCCTTCAAGGATATTGCACCACAGCTGATGCAGGCTGAGTGATTCAAAGGAATATCTGATAATGCACTCAAGTGCTGCCGAGGCATGGCCTTTCTTCCTGTCGCGAGGGTCGGCAATCAGGATGCCGATCCCTGCCCTCATATGAAACTGGTCGAAATCGAAGAGATCAATTGTGCCAATGGTTTTCTTCTCAGCAGTCGCATCAATCATCAGCCTCAGCTGAAAGGTCTCGAAAAGGCTTTTATGGGAATTGGCGATATACCGCTTAAGGATATATTTTGAGTATGGTACCAGGGTATTGCTCTGCTTCCAGTTTGCTTCCTCATTCTCCCATTTGTAAAGGAGTTCCAGGTCCTCGGGTTCAACAGCTCGCAGACAGACACCGTTACTTTCGAGCATCATTCCTGTAAACTTTCTTGACGAAGGTATCATTCGGATATCCCAGCCTGAGCAGCCTTTCAAGCTCCGCGTAAGCCTTCACCTTGGTGTCAAAGCGTCCAGTGGTGTAACGGTAGAACTTGTCCTGGCGATTATAGAACACAGCTATATCAGCGTACTCAAAGTATGCCGGATCAACAGGGTTATGGAGTGCCATAACCTGAACGGTATAATACAGCACTTCAGGATCATTCTCCTCGTCTGTGTCAAGAACGTCTTTTATGACAAGGTTCATGATAAGGGAGGAAGAGTCAGTCATTGTTATATAAGGAAGATCTTTAGGGTCAAAGCTGATGGTCACCGTCTTTCTCGGCTCTTCCGAAGGAGGATTGAACGTCACCAGGGCGATCTCCTTCTTCTTGTAGGCGGTCATTACCGAATAATAACCAAATGCACCATCGTTAAACGGCTGGAAGCCGAGATCATCATCGGTAGTGCTTAGCGGATATCCTATATTGACTGGCTTGCCCCATACGCCTGCCTTGGACGTCGATAAGTAAATATCGTAGCCTCCGATGGATCCATGGCCCTCGGAGCTGTAAGTGAGGGTCAGGCCGTCTTTTGATATAAAGGGGGTCTCTTCGTTATACGGAGAGTTGACAACATTTCCAAGGTTCACTGGTATACCCCAGTCGCCTGTCTGGTCTCTTTCAGCCATCCAGAGATCAAGTTCTCCCAGTCCGCCTTCACGGTTTGAAGTGAAATAGAGCTTCTTGTTGTCTGAAGAGATAGCGGCATGGGATTCGTAGAACTTGGTGTTGATATTTTTGTTAAGGCTGACAATTTCAGACCATTTCCCGTTTTTGAATGTTGTCACGTAGATATTACCGTCATAGTTGTCATTCTTGAAAAGATACAGTTCTGTACCGTCATTATTCAGTGAGGTCGTATAACAGTCAGTTCCCATGGAAGCTTCTGCGGTGATATCAACCGGTGTGCCCCAGCCGTCTTTCTCTTTCCTGGTGACGTAAATGACTGATTCGAGTCCGCGGCGTTCGGTATAGGCCATAGTGCTGCCGTCGTAACTCACCACAGGCCGGTCATTGACAGAGCCCTGGTTTATGTATTCCTTCAGGGGCTGTATAAGCACGTTGACAGGTGACTTCATCTGGACTGATGCAAGGTTGCATGCCTGTATCTGCTGGTTGACAAACTCCTGGTTCTTCATCTCACCTGTCTTTGCAACAAGGTTCTTGAACATCCGGTAGGTGCTCAGTGCGCTGTCGAGTCTGTTTGTTATCCTGTAGGCATTGGCAAGAGAGAAGTATGTGTCAAGCGGAGCCCTTTTTTCTTTGAGAAGGCCGGTTTTGGAGTCATAGCTGGTACTAATCACAGCTGCTTCAAGAAAAGGAATGGCCTTTGGTTTCTCGTCAAAGATATTAAGATAGCAGTTGCCTATTTTGTATTTGATATTCGCGTTGCCGGGTTTGAGGTCATTAAGGATCAGGTAGAGCGGATTGGCAAGTTCATATTCGCCATACAGATAGTGTGATTCGGCTTCGAGCCAGATCGCTTTGATCTCACTTTTCTTCTGGGCGCTGAGCGGCACAGCTGCAAGTAGTACCGCAACAATTACTATTCCCCTTATTCCCATTTTTCGTTTTCGTTACAATTTTAAGTCTAAATGACCATTATCGTAATCCGCGTATGCATTATTTGAACCTGATATGGTATATGTCACCTTTGCCTGCTCCCTCGTCCCTGCGCGTCATTGACATGAAGCCTCCGTTGCCTTTATCTGTCGGGCAGAAGAAGATATTATCGTCAGGATTATTCAAAGGATAACCTATGTTCTTTGGTTTGCTCCACAGGCCGTTGTTCTGCAAATCACTTCTGAAGATATCATACCCGCCCATATTATAATGACCCTGTGAAGCGAAAAAGAGTATCGTGCCATTATTGATGAGAAATGGTCTGTCATCA
>JADGPV010000152.1 GCA_017882245.1 Bacteroidales bacterium
GGCCATTTCAATAAAAAGGGTTGCTTCACTTACCGGAAGCACCATCTGCAGGTTGCCTGATGGTGCCATAAGACGCAGGGCTGCCTCGAGAAGCTCGCGGTGGCTCATATTGAATGAGTGCCTTGCCATGGCCTTCCCTGCGTCAGGGTTAGGAAGAGAGTCGACAAAGAACGGCGGATTGGTTATGACAGCATCAAAAAAAAGGCCTGCTGCCGGAAAGTAGTCCTGCACCCTGATTTTAATAAGTGTTATTCTTTTATGCCACAGGCTGTCACTGATGTTCAGTCCGGCCTGTATGTATGAACCCGGGTCAGGTTCAATAGCCACAATCTGTGCTTCAGTACGCTGTGCAGCCATGAGAGACAGTATCCCGGTCCCGGCACCGATATCAAGAATATTCTTTGCTCCTTCAAAATTTGACCATGCTCCCAGCATTACGCTGTCGGTAGTGATTTTAAACGGGGCATGCTCCTGGTGAACGGTAAACTGCTTGAATTTAAAGTAATTGTTGGACATCTTTTACATCAATTGATGCCGTTTAAATTAGTTGTGAAAATATAGTATAAATTAGCATTGATTGTGATGAAATAATTAATTGACATGTTTGAACATAAAAAACACGATTTATTGCCATTCCCCTTGTTTCTCGCAAGGGTAATGAGGTACCTCATGTACTCAATTCTGCTGATTTGTTTCTCTCTTGCCATCGGGGTGTCAGGATACCATTTTTTTGCGAAACTCAGTTGGATTGATTCTCTTTACAATGCCTCAATGATATTAACCGGCATGGGGCCGGTGGCAGTACTGCCGACGAATGGCGCAAAAGTATTTGCATCAATCTATGCCTTATTCAGCGGTATAGCATTTCTCAGCACAGTTGCTGTAATATTTACTCCGATAGTGCACCGTTTAATGCATAAGATGCATCTGGAGAATGGCAATACCTCTGGATGAGGATTATTCCATAGGATCAGTAACCTTCAAATGCACCCAGGCCGAAGAGGGCGAAGTCATATTTGACAGGATCCTCTTTATCCATTTCACGCAGGTGACCGTCCAGTTCTGCAAGCGCTTTTGAATCATTCTGTTTGCGTGTAAGCAGTCCGAACTTTCTGGCAACATTGCCTGAATGCACATCGAGTGGGCATGACAGCACTGAAGGAGGAATCGATTTCCACAGGCCGAAGTCGACGCCCCTGCCGTCGTTCCTTACCATCCACCTCAGGAACATATTGATTTTCTTTGCCGCTGACCCTTTAAAAGGATCAGAGACATGTTTTGCCGTTCTGCGGTTGTGAGGCAACCTGAAGAATAGTTCCCTGAACTCATGAATAGCCAGCTGAAGGGAAGAATCTGTCTGGTAGCGGGTGAAGATTCCTTCCATCCCGCCATAATCATTATAGATAAATTTCAATGCCTCAATGAAGTAGATAAAATCCTCAGCATTAAAGGTCCTGTGTATGACTCTTTCAATTCCCCTCAGGTCTTCATCAGTGTGATTAAGGATAAAATCATACGGGGAATTCCCCATGATGCACATCATGCGGTCTGCACTTCTCAGGATTGAGACGCGATTACCCCAGGCTATGGTAGCCGCAAGAAACCCTGATATCTCAATATCTTCCTTTTCAGTAAAACGGTGCGGAATACTGACAGGGTCAGACCCGATAAATTCAGGTCTGTTATACAATTCCACCCTTGCATCGAGAAAATCTCTGAGTTCCTTATGGTTTGACGGTTTGCGCGTTTCTTTACGTTTATCCCGTATGGCTGGGAATAATGTTATCGCTTTTCCTTCCACACCAGAGCGCTGGCGCCGACAATAGGGGCGTCACCTGTCTTGAGTTGTGAAGGAAGGATCTTAACCTTATTCTTGAAGATTGGCAGCAGATGGGTCTCCATGCTTTCCTTTGCAGGCTTGAATATGTAGTCACCGGCTGCTGTCGGCCCCCCAAAGAGGAAGATGGCTTCAGGACTGAGGTGATGTACCGTATCAGCAAGGCCCTGACCAAGATATTTGCCTGTGATCTCAAAAACTTCAAGTGCCAGTTTATCTCCTTTTACGGCAGCATCATAGATATCTTTTGATTCCATATCAATAAAGGATTTGCCGGCAAGGAGGCTGTCAGTCGCATTATATTTCACCATCAGCTCGAATGCGGTGCGTTTCATGCCCGGGGCTGAGCAGTATGCTTCAAGATGTCCCAGTCCGCCGCATCCGCATACACGTCCATCGGGTATCAGGGTAGTATGACCGCACTCACCTGCAAACCCGTCATGGCCGTATACAAGATCCCCGTTCACCACCAGTCCGCTCCCTACTCCCGTACCAAGAGTGTACATGACGAAGTCCTTCATATCCTTTGCGCCACCGTAGATCATCTCTCCCAGGGCTGCAGCATTGGCATCATTGGTAAGGGCAATATGCTGATATTCGGGAAATTGTGCTTTCAGAAGATCAACAAGATGCACAACACCCTTAAACGAAAGGTTAGGGGCGTACTCAATGGTGCCGCTGTAATAGTTTCCATTTGGTGCTCCTATGCCAATGCCCAGAATTTCAACCTCCGGATTAACCATTGTGACTGATTTGATCAGGTCACGTATTGCCTCGGACATATCTTTTACATAACGGTTTATGTCGCCGTGAGAGGGAGTATCTATTCCTCCTTTTACCAGTATGTTACCGTCAGCATCGACGACGCCTATTACCGTATTGGTACCACCAATATCGATTCCTATTGTAAGTTGTTTCATTTATTAATTATTCTATGATATTTATGCCGTACGTATTTTACTGCCTTTGACACCAAAGAAGAAGATGTACAGGTAGCATATTGCAGGGACTATGAAGGCCCATGAGTAACCGAGAGCGGGGCTGTCCGCAATCCTTCCCATTATTACAGGTACAACTGCGCCACCAACAATCAAAGTGTTGATGATGCCTGATGCCGTACTCATCTCACCCGCATCGAGATCTCTTACTGCAAGGCTGAAGATGTTGGGGAACATTACGGAGTTAAACAATCCGATAGATACCAAAGTCCACAATGCTATATTGCCCGGAGCAAAAGTAGTTGTAACAGCAAGTGCTGCAGCAATAAGTGCAAAGACAGCAAGTGTCCTGTTGGCGTTACCTCTTCCAAGTTGTATAGCAAGCAGGTTGATGAATGATGTTCCGAGGAATATAAGTCCGATAGTCCAGTTCCAGTCTGTGACAAAGGCGCCGGAAACGACTGCCAGAACAAGGACAAGGGCAAAGTAAAGATATTTGCGCGAAGGGTCTTTTATATCGCTCATCATGATAGAGCCGAAGAAACGGCCGACCATAGCACCACCCCAGTAGATAGCCGCATATGTTGAAGCGCTCTCTTTGGTCATACCCAGTTTATCATTGAGGAAGTTCACCAGCAATCCGGCGTTGCCTACTTCCGCGCCCACATAACAGAAGATGGCAAATGCGCCAAGCAGAACATGGGGATACTTCCATACACTTTTTCTGGACTGTACAACTGAACCGGTGATCTTTGGCAGTTTAATGAGAAGAATGGCAAAGGCCACAAGCAGCACGATCACACCCATAAGCACGAACGGTATCTGCACTGTCTGGGCAGACTCCTGTGGTGTCATAATGTCACTCACGCCCTTGAAAATAAATACGGAAATAATATATGGCGCAATCATCGTGGCAATGGAGTTCAGAGCCTGGGTAAGGTTCAGCCTTCCTGAAGCTGTATCTGAACTGCCCAGAGCAACCACATAGGGATTAGCCGAGGTCTGCAGAAAAACCACACCGGCTGCCAGAACGAAGGTAGCGGCGAGGAAGAGTGGGAATGAAGGTACTTTTGCAGCCGGGTAGAACATGAATGCTCCTACAGCCATAAGTAAAAGGCCTGTTATGAGAGCAGTTTTATAGCCTATTTTCCTTATCACTAAGCCTGAAGGTATTGACAATACAAGGTAGGTCAGGAAGAAAGCCCCGGTGAGCAGCTGAGCCGAAGCCTCGCTGAGAGTAAATATATCCTTTACCTTGCTGCTGAGAGTGATGATGAAGGTAGTGGCAAATCCGAAGATGAAGAAGATAGAGGATATCACCGACATACCAAGTACCAGATTATTACTTTTCTTTTCCATTATTTTACCAAAGATTAATGATCATTACCAGTCGTACCTGTTTATTAAAGGACTAAAATTATTTCTTTTTTTTTCAACAGCAAGTGAAATGGAAAAAACTATTCAGATCAGGGCTCATTTGTGATCATTCCGTCTTTTATCCTGATGGTTCTGTCAGACATCGAAGCCAGCTGGGGGTCATGGGTGACAATGATGAATGTATGGCCGAAGGTGTCGCGAAGCCGGAAGAAGAGATTATGCAGTTCTTTCTTGTTTTCGGTATCAAGGTTGCCTGACGGTTCGTCAGCCAGGATCAGCGAGGGACTGTTGACGATAGCCCTGGCTACGGCCACGCGTTGCTGTTCGCCGCCGCTGAGCTGTGATGGTTTGTGGTCGAGCCTGTCTCCCATGCCCAGGAAAGACAGCAGGGATGAAGCTTTCTCTCCGGCTTCGCTGCGTGATTTCCCTGCAATCAGAGCCGGGATGCACACATTCTCAAGAGCTGTGAACTCAGGCAGGAGCTGATGAAACTGGAACACAAAGCCTATGTGCCGGTTTCTGAAGGCAGCCAGGGCGCGCTGTGAGAGGGCACTCACATCTTCGCCGTTAAAGAGTACTTTCCC